>JAUWSP010000244.1 GCA_030610025.1 Acidobacteriota bacterium
CGATTCTTCGCCGGGATCTCGGCGAGGGTCTCGAGAGCCGTTTCAATCGTCTCCATGGAGGACTTGTAGTCATCGCGAAGTAGAAAGGCTCCACCCTCGAGCGCCACGATTTGCATCCTGCCCGGGGTCGGCCCCACCGTCTCGACCCGAGGTAGGACCGCTTCGAGATCGATCCCTTCACCCATTGCCGTCGCCGCTGCAGCCAAGATGCTGTAGACCATGTGCCGCCCCACCAGACGGGTCCTGACGTCATGGGTCTCGCCGTCGCTGAGCAGAGTGAATCGCATTCCTCGGGGCCAGTCGAAAACCAGGTCTTCCGCTCGCACGGTATTCGTCGGCTCGAAACCGAAGGTGATCACCCTGCCGCGGGTCTGGCTCGCCATCCAGAGGACGTTCGGATCATCTCCATTCAACACCGCCAGACCGTCTTCCGGCAGACCACGGACCATCTCGGCCTTTTCGTGCCGGGTCGCCTGCAGCGTTTTGAAGGAGCTGTTGTGCTCACTACCAATCGAGGTCACGACAACGATGTCCGGCTGAATCATGGCGACATTCGGCCACATCATCCCTGGTCCATTGATGCCGACTTCGATGACTGAAAAGCGGTGCCAGGGCCTGACGCGAAACATCGCCCTGGCCAGAAAACTGCCGGCATTGCGCTCGGAGAGTCTGGCGACATCTCCACCAAGGGCCGCCATTGTGGTCCGCGCGGCGGTCGATTTCCCGAAGGAGCCGACAATGGTTGCGATCCGGGTTTGCCGCACGACGGTGCGCCGATAGAGCGTGGCTACCCGAAAGAGCACTGGCTTGGCCCGACGAAAGAGACGCGTCTGCAGCTGAAGCCTGCCCACCGGCGATCGGAGCATCGCCAGGGCTTCCCGTACACTGGATGGAAAATCGATTCTTATTGGAGCCAACCTTCCTTCTCCCAGATGAGGCCGGTGAGAGAAGAAGGATATCGCTAACGGGATCGCGGTTGCTGGTAGCTCTAGAACTCGATTTCCAGCAGGACTTCGGTTCGGTACTCGCCCATCTCGACTTCGAAGCGGTTCATTCCTCGACCGAAGTGATTCGAGAGTAGTTTGAAGTCCACGACCGCCCTGTAGCCTTCTTCCCCGGTGTCCCCCAGCACGGTCACCTGGATCGGGTTGATCTCGTTGCCATTGACCGAAACCACGCTCGCTCTCGAGAGTGATCCCTCCTGTGCACGCAGAATCAGCGGTAACTCCCGGATCTTCTTCTCGAGGTCGAGCTCCTTGTAGGGAATCGACACCTCGAAGCCAGGCTCACCTTCGACCTTGATTGGAAGTGGCGCGTCGTCCGGGATATCCACATCGGTCGAGGCACGAACCATCGAATCGAAGATCGTCCCAGGTTCCAAGAAGACATTCTTGCCCTTGATGAAAACGAATGGCCAGGCCAGAGCCACCGCCAAGCCGATGGTCACGCCCATCCTGCCTTTGCCCGATCGGTCGTAGCCGCCGTCGAGCGCCACGTCTTTTCGGTCGACAGCCGAAGCGCTCAACACCTCGATCTCGAGAAAGCCCTTCTGACCCGCCATCCGGGCCTTCTTCATCCTCTCGACCTTGGCGTAGACCGGTGTCCCGGCGGTGATCACCCGATGGCCATCGACCCATACATCCTTCCAGACATGGGCCTGGACAATGTCACCCGTCTGGACGGCATAGGCCTCCTTTTGGCGGGTGGTGACTTGCTGATCCAGCTCACAGAAGACCGTGGTCCCGAAGGGAATCGTGACCGTCCCTGCCGGCATGGCGACGGCAGGTAGCAGAAGTGCGAGATAGCAGCAGAGGAATTTTCTCATTGGCTCGACCCTCCTCATGGATCCAAAGATGCAGATTCCATGCCTCCGATCTCATGGATGGCAACACTTGGCCGCCTTCGAAAGAGAAGGCGACAAATGGAGACCAGGTCCGCAGTTGGATCAGTACAGGTCGAAGAGCAGAATGCGGGCATCCAGCGGGCCGTTGCGCACAGGGATCCGTCGACTCGGCCGCAGCCCGATGTGCTTGCCCAGACCCTCTCCGCCGGCCAGCACCACCGCTTTCCAGCCCGCATAGCGCTGCTTCATGAGGTCGCCGAGTCGGGGCCACTGGTCCCGATTCTCCTCGAGACGCTCACCGTATGCGGGGTTGACAGCCAGCAGACCGGGGCCGGCTGGTGGCTGGAAAGAATAGGCGTCTCCGACCTCGAAAGAGGACAGCCTTGCCAGGCCCGCCTTCCGCAGATTGGCGCTTGCCGCCTCGATGGCTGCGGGGGATTGGTCGACTCCGAGGAGCCTCAATTCGGTCTCGGGCACTCGGGTCCCCTCCTGTCGAAGGGACTCCCAGGCGGCCCTGTCGAATCCGGGTAGACGCTCGAAGGCCCACCTCGTCCGGTGTCGACCTGGCGCCAGGTCGAGCGCCACCCCCGCAGCTTCGGCCAGTAGCGTGCCGGAGCCACACAACGGGTCTACCACGGGGCCCAGTCCATTCCAGCCGGATGCGAGGATGCAGGCCGCCGCCAGGTTTTCGCGCACCGGAGCCTCGCTGGTCGCCACGCGGTAGCCTCGTCGGTCCAGCGGATCGCCCGAAGTATCCAGGAGCAACGTGGCCTGGTCGCGAGACAACCAGACTCTCAGATGAAGGTCGGGGTTCTTGCGATCGATAGAAGCACGGCGGCCGAATCGCCGCCTTTGGGCATCGACGATTCCATCCTTGACCTTCAAACCCACCCAACGTGTGTCATGGATGTGCGACCTGGCCGTGGTGGCACGGATCGCAAAGCTGCGACTTGGATCGAAAAGCTCGACCGCCTTCAGGCCATCCCAGGCCAGGGTGCTCTCGACCAGTCGACCCGCACCGGCCTCTAGAGCTTCGGCGCTAGACCCATCCCAGGCGGCCAGCTCGACGAGGACCCGATTGGCGGTTCTGAGTCGCCAGTTCGTCCGCAGCACATCGTCCCAGGTGCCCGAAAAGGTGACCGCACCGCGCTCCCGATTGCAGTTCGAGACACCGAGATTCCTCAACTCGGCCTCGAGAAACTCCTCCAAGCCCAGGGCGCAGGTGGCAACGAGTCGAAGGGACATGGCTCAGAAGGGGAAGAAAACAGGAACGAGAAAGGTCAACACCACGAAAATGACCAGGGTGAGCGGGGTGCCGACCCTCAGATAGTCGCGCGAGCGGTAGCCGCCAGCACCCATGACCAGCAGGTTGGCTTTGTGGGAGAACGGCGTCATGAAGGCGGCCGAAGCTGCCAGGCTCACACCCATCATCAACGGATAGGGGCTGATGCCGAGGTTGTTGGCCGCATCGATCACCACCGGCGCCAGCAGGACCACGGCCGGAGCACCGTCGAGACCCTGCGACAGCATGCTCGCCAGGACGATCAGAGCCGCCAACGTCACGTGATTGCCGAGTGGCCCGGCAAGATTGGTGACCCCATCGGCCAGGAACATGGCTGCTCCGGTTCGTTCCATGGCCAGGCCCACCGGCAGCACCGCCGCCACCAGGAAGATGGCCTTCCATTCAATCGCACGGTAGGCCTCCTGCATGGTCAGTGCACCGAAGAGAATCGCCAGGGAAGCGGCGGTGAAAGCGGCGACATGGATCGGCTGAACACCGGTGGCCACCAGGCCGATCATCACCAGGAGCGCGCCGAAGGCCCACGGTGCCTTGCTCAGACGGCGAGGCGCCTGGTCGGCCTGCGACAGCACCACGAAGTCGGGTTCGGCCGCCAACTCCCGGATCTTCTGTCGGGGCCCATGCAACAGCAGCGCGTCCCCGAGTCGAAGAGGAACGTGGGAGAAATCGACGTGATGAGGCTGGCCCTCGCGCCACAGAGCCAGCGCGATGAGTCCATAGCGGCTCTGGAACTTGAGGTCGGCCAGGGTCCGACCGATTGCAGCCGAGCGCGGAGCCAATGCGGCCTCGACCATCCCGATCTCTTCCGATTCCAGGGGCGCCTCTTCGAGCTCCTTCTCGAACTGCACCTCTCCGAGGTCGGCAAGTGTTACGAGTCGCTCGGGACCGCCACCAATCAACAGTCGATCGTCGACACGCAGGACCTCTTTGGGTGAGACCGCCAGGTGGGTCTCGCCCTCCCGAATCAGTCCGGCAACGGTGAGGCCCACCAGCTCGCCCAGCCGGCTTTCCTGGATGGATGTGTTCACCAACGGAGACCCTTCCGGAATCCGGACCAGATGCAGCTGGCTGACCAGGTCTCGAATCGCGGTGAGCCCCGTTTGGAGCACCTCGAAGTCCGGATGTCGCGACAGGCTCTCGAGACGCTCTTTCGCACCGAGGGCGAAGATCTCGTCGTCCGCCTGCAGGACCCACTCAGCGAGCTCGACGCCCTGCAGTTGTTCCCCACGACGCACCCCGACCACCACCAGACCGAATCGGTCGCGAAAGCTCAACTCCTTGAGGTTGAAGCCGATCAAGGGGGACCCCGCCAGGACACGAGCCCGCACCCCTCCCACTCCCCGCACCGGGCTTGGGAGCTCTGCAACCCTGATCTTTTCGATCTCCAGGTTCTGCATTCGAAGCAGCTCCCCGAGATCGGTGGCCAGACCGTCCACCGTCAACACGTCGCCGCCGCGCAGCACAGAGTCACCCCGGGGCACCGTCCGACGTCGGTCCCCCCTCTGGATGGACAGCACCTTGATGCCGAGAGTGTTGCCGAGGCGTGTTTCGGCCAGGGTCATCCCATCGAGCGGTGTGTCCTCCGGCAACCGAATCGAGAACAGATGTTGCTTGAGCTGGTAAACCTGGGTCAGGTCACGCGATTCAGCTTGCGCCGGACCGTGTTGCTCCCCTGCGGGCAAAAGCTTGCGCCCAATAGTCAGCATGTAGACGACCCCCAGAGCGAGCAGGGCCAGGCCCATCGGCGCGAAATCGAAGAGCGAGAACGGCTCGAGTCCCCGCTCGTCGAGCATCTGCGCCGCGAGAATATTGGGGGGCGTTCCAATCAGGGTCGTGGTACCGCCGAGAATGGCACCGAAGGCCAGCGGCATGAACAGTCGGGAAGGAGACAATCCGGTGCGGTGAGCGATGGTCGCCACCGCCGGCATCAGCACGGCCGTAGCAGCGATGTTGTTCATGAAAGCCGAGAGAATGCCGCACGTCAGCATCAGCACGACGATGAGGCGGGTCTCGCTGTTGCCCACGAGCCGGTGAATCCGGCTGCCGATGACATCCGCCACTCCGGTCTCGA
>JAUWSP010000183.1 GCA_030610025.1 Acidobacteriota bacterium
AGGTGATGGCGGAGCTGCGCGACGCGCTCGATCGTCAGGAAGGGATGACCTATCGTTTCGGCCGGCCTTCCTACTTCAGCTTTCGGACGCCGGTCGAAGTCGAGATTCGGGGCTACAACTTGAGGCTCCTCGAGCGATTGGCCGATCAGTTGGTCGAGCGGATGTCGAAGATGGAGGGGTTGACGGACATCAAGGCCTCGACCGAGGGTGGCAATCCCGAGTTGCAGATCACCTTCGACCGGGAGCGGCTGGCGACGCTGGGCTTGACCCTGGGGGAGGTGGCGCCTGTGGTTCGATCCAAGGTGCAGGGCGTCATTGCCACCGATATCCAGCGCGAGGACCGCAAGATCGACATCCGCATGCGATCGCACGAGGAGTATCGTGACAGCACCCAGGACCTGCTGCAGCTGACCGTCCATCAGAGCGGCAAGACCGCCATTCCCCTGGGGGCCGTGGCGACGGTAGAAGAAGTCGAGGGCCCGGCTGAGATTCGGCGCTCTGAGGGTGAACGGGTGGCCCTGGTGACCGCAAATCTGGCCGGTGGTGATCTGGGGACCGTCTCAGAGGAGATCACCGAAGCCCTGGAAGAGATGAGCCTGCCGAGCGGCTACGAATGGCGGATCGGCGGCCAGCGGCAGGAAATGGAGACCTCCTTCGACAGCATGCGGTTGGCGATTCTCCTGGCCATCTTCATGGTCTATCTGGTGATGGCGTCACAGTTCGAGTCGCTGTTGCATCCTTTCGTCATCCTCTTCAGTGTCCCATTCGCCCTCATCGGGCTGCTGGCGACGCTCTGGGTGACCGACACGACCGTCTCCATCGTGGTGCTCATCGGGGCGATCCTGCTGGCCGGCCTCGTCGTCAACAACGCCATCATCCTCGTCGACTATACGAATCAGCTGCGCCGCGAGGGTGCCTCCAAGCTGGAGGCGCTGCGACAGGCCGGCGAGGTGCGGTTACGACCCATTCTCATGACGACGGCGACCACGGTGCTGGGGCTTCTGCCAATGGCCTTGGGGCTAGGCGAAGGCAGCGAGCTCCGCAGCCCCATGGCCTTGACGGTCATCGGCGGCCTGATCACCTCCACGGCCCTGACCCTGCTCATCATTCCCGCTGTCTACAGCCTGCTGGATCGCGGTCGGTGACCCGAAGATGCCGCAAGGCAATCGATCGATCGAGACAGTCGCTGGAAGAAGCCAACCGATGGCGTGGCGGGCCGGCCTCGGCCTGATCGCTGGGCTTGCTCTCATCAAGCTCGCACTGCACCTCGTCACCAACGGCCTGGGTGGCTACGGGATCTTCAGAGACGAGCTCTACTACCTGGCCTGTAGCCGCCACCTCGATCTGGGGTATGTGGATCAGCCGCCATTGTCGATCTATCTGCTGGCCGCGCACACCAGGCTGTTCGGCGACTCCCTGTTCTCCCTGCGACTGCTCCCCGCCCTCTTCGGGGCGATGACGGTCTTCGCGGTGGGACTGCTGACGCGGGAGCTGGGTGGTGGCCGATGGGCCCAGCTGTTGGCCGGCCTGGCTTCGCTCGTCTCCATCATCTTCTTGGGCATGGTCTCCGTGTATTCCATGAACGCCTTCGACCATATGGTGTGGGCCGCCGTTGCGCTTCTCGTGGCTCGATTGTCGAAAACCGGAAGCAGCGTCTACTGGCCGTGGATCGGTGTCGTCGTGGGACTCGGGCTCTTGAACAAGGTCGGTGTCTTGTGGCTGGGAGCGGGGATCGCCGTCGGGCTGGTGGCCACCGGCGAGCGGCGATGGCTGAGAACGAGATGGCCGTGGCTGGCCGGCTTGCTTGCGCTGGCTCTCTTCTCCCCGTACATCTGGTGGAACCTGACACACGACATGGCTCATCTGGAGTTCATCCGCAATGCCACGGCTGGCAAGTACTCGGGACTGTCGGCTTGGACCTTTGTCTCCGAGCAATTGCTCGTTCAGAATCCCGTCACCGTGCCGGTCTGGCTGTCGGGCCTGATCTTTCTGCTTGTCAGCCCCTCGGGTCGTCGTTTCCGGATGCTGGGCTGGATCTACGTCGTGTCGTTCATGATTCTCGTTCTCAACGGCCACAGCAAGGCAGAGTACTTATCACCCGCCTACACGATTCTCTTTGCGGCTGGTGGTGTTGCCCTGGAGCGCTGGTTGAATCGACCGGGCTTTGCCTGGGCGAGAGTGGTGCTGGCGGTCCAGCTCGTCGCGGGCCTGTTATTGGCACCGCTGGTGATCCCGATCTTGCCGGTCGAGACCTACATAGCCTACGCCGAGACTTTGGAAGTGCAACCGTCGACGAGCGAAAGCAAGGAACTCTCGGAGCTGCCACAGTCCTATGCCGACATGTTCGGTTGGCAGGAAAAGGCCGTCGCCGTCGCCGAGGTCTACGACTCTCTGCCTCCGGAGGACAGATCCGTAGCCGCCGTCTTGGGTGTGAACTATGGACGCGCCGGAGCCATCGATCACTTCGGTCCCGAGCTGGGACTGCCCTTTGCCATCAGTTCTCACAACAGCTACTGGCTATGGGGACCTCGCGACTTCACCGGAGAAGTGGTCATCGTGATGGGTGGAGAGCTCGAAGGCCTGGAGGCCAGTTTCGAGAGTGTCGAGTTGGCAGGCCGAGTACCGTGCCGATTCTGCATGCCCTATGAAAGCGACCTGCCCATCTTTGTCTACCGGGGCCTCAAGTTCCCAATCGCAGAGCTTTGGCAACGGTTGAAACACTACAACTGAACGCAGCCAATACAGGCAGCTTCGTCAGAAATTCGAACCACGAATCGCCCGATGCGTCAGCGAAGGGCGGTCGAAGCCATGTCGGCCAGGTGTTGACCGATAGCCAGGGCGGCGGTGGCTGCCGGTGAGGGTGCGTTGAGCACATGCAGCATCCGGTCGGCGCGTAGAATCTGGAAATCGTCCAGTAGCCTGCCCTCGCTGTCGATCGCCTGGGCTCGCACGCCACTTCGAGACGGCTCGAGCTGGTCGGCGGTGACGCCAGGCACGAGGCGTTGCAGTCCGTTGACGAAGGCCGCACGATTCCAGGAACGGTACATCTCTCCAGCCCCTGTGCGCCAGAAGCCGGCCGCCAATTTCCAGAATCCAGGGAACAGCAAGGTGTCGGCGGTATCCCGGACAGAGAAGTCGCTCGCTCGGTAGCCTTCCCGCTTCCAGGCCAGGACGGCGTTGGGGCCGGCCAGGACCCTGTCGTCGATGGTGCGGGTCAGATGAATGCCGAGGAAGGGCAGCCGGGGATCCGGTACGGGATAGATCAGCCCGTTGATTCGATCGGCGGCGGAGCCCTCGAGCTCCAGGTACTCACCGCGGAAGGGGATGAGTCGGATCTTGGGGCTCATGCCGCAAATCCGGGCGACCCGGTCGGCCTGCAGCCCGGCACAGTTGACCAGCAGTCGGGAGCGCACGGTCTCCGAATCCGTCTCGATGTTGATGGCATCCGCGTCGGTCGCCACCTTCTGGACTCGAGCCGATGTGAGGATGCGACCTCCCCGAGTGCGGAGCAACTCGGCGAGCTTCGTCGCGACTCGGCCGAAGTCGACGATGCCGGTTTCCGGCACCCAGAGGGCACCGACGCCGACGGCTGCGGGCTCCTTGTCTCTGATCCCCGAGGCGTCGAGTCGCTCGACGCCTTCGAGGCCGTTGGCGTGTGCTCGCTCGGCCAGGCGATCCAGGGCGGGCAGCTCGCTGTCGTCGATCGCCACAACCAGCTTGCCGCAGCGCCGATAGTCGATGTCGTGCTTCTCGCAGAATCGATAGAGCGCCTCCCGACCGGAGGCGCAGAACCGTGCCTTGTCGGAGCCGGGGCGATAGTAGAGACCCGAGTGGATGACGCCGCTGTTGCGACCCGTCTGGTGCTGTGCCAACTCGTCCTCGGCCTCGAGGACGACGATCGAGGCGACTCCGTTTTCAGACAGGGATTGGGCGGCCGCCAGGCCGACGATGCCTCCCCCGATGACTGCCACGTCGTATACCGGACTACTCATCACCGTGTCATTCTGGCTGGGCGACCGAAGAAATGGAAGTGTGATGGCCCCGGGAGCTACGGGTGCTGCAGGCCGTCTTGGTCGTGGCTGTTGTTGCCGCGAAGATCCAGGTACTCGGCCAGCGTCGTCTTGCCCTGGCCTTCGAACTCGACGAACCGAAGCCCCAGTCCCTGGACCGACTCCAGATCCGGATGGGTATGCCGAACGACCTCCGCTTTCACCTGCACGGGATCGGTCGCACTGGGTAGGGAGATCGCCAATCGGACTTCGGATCCAACAGGGATGGCTTCCTGGAGTCGGACCAGCATGCCCGACTCCGAGATGTTGTCTGTCTGGCACATCCTGAGTAGTTTTCCGGCGCCCAGTTGCACTTCCAATCGCAGCATGAGGCGGGGAGCCACGCGCGTCGTGTCGCCGATGAGCTCCAGAATGCCGCTCTGGAGCTCATCGGGCTCCATGTCGGCTGGAAAGAACCGATGCTGTTCATCGAGGTGGGGCTCGAGCTCTGGCAGGAGATGCCCGTCCGCCAGGAGTGCGACGGCGGGGCCCTTGGCGGCAGATCCGTCAGCGGCAAGGGTCTCCAGAAAGGCTTCCAGACGCATGTCGAGAAGAGGAAAGGCGACGACGAGGAGCCGAGGCCGCTTCGATCGAACCATCTCGAGGGCAGAGCGGCCCAGCGGCACGCGATGCACCGTCAGATTCGATCGCTCCAGTATCGGATCGATCTTGGACAGAAGCCCTCCTCGGGCTCCCACGGCCAGGACTGTGGGCCTCTCCATGGTGACTCCCAGATGGCATGTTAGGAGCGGAGGGCGCGTTTCACCTATGAGATCTACCACCCGTGGTGTGGTGCATGCCTCAGTGCCGGGTCAGGTCATGGCCGGCCGGGCTCGCTGCCTTGTGCAGGCATTGTGAAGAGCGCAGCCATGAGGTCGATGCCGTACCAGAGGTTCGCGAGGCGGAGATTCTCGTTGGGAGCATGTTGGTTGTCGTCGTGGTTGGCGATCGGGGTGATCACGACGGGCGCGGCGAGACTCTCGGTGAACAGGTAGAGAGGCAGAGAACCACCCAGGGTCGGGAGCAGCACGAGGTCTCCATCGGCGGCATGGGTGGCAGCCGCGATGATCTCCCGAGCCACGGCAAGGTCCATCGAAGTGCGTGCCGCCCTGTAGCCGGAGCGGCGGTCGATCTGGAGGATCTTCGGGAACTCCAGCCGCGTAGTCAGGTCCGGTTCTGCCGTGACTACGTGGTAGCCCTGCTCTCGAATGTGAGCCTCGACAATGTCCAGCATGGTCTCGGGGTCGTTCCCCTTGGCGAGTCGGATGTCGATGCTGGCCGTCGCCTCGGTGGGGATGATGTTGCGGGCGGCATCGCCAACGGTAGCGCTCTGGAGGCCCCGAATGTTGAGCGAAGGCAGCAGCAGCCGATTAGCCAGTGGGGCATTCTCCGCCTCGGTCCGAGCCAGGCCCAACTCGCGGCGGAGCTGGTCATCGAAATCGGGTAATGAGGCCATTGCCTCGAGCTCGGATGCCGAGACCGGTTCGGTGCTGTCGTAGAAGCCCTCCACCAGAACGTGCCCCTCTTCGTCCTTCATGCTGGCGAGCAGCCGAGCCAGGCGCAGCGCCGGATTCGGCGCCCAGTTACCGTAATGACCGCTGTGCAGATAGCGGGTCGCGCCGTAGACGGTGAGATCGATTCCGGTGTAGCCCCGGACGCCGAACACCAGCTGCGGTCTCCTGCTCTGGTGGACCGGACCGTCGCAGATCAACCAGGCATCGACGCTCAGAGCCTCGCGATGGGCCTCCATGTAGGCACCGAGGTGCTCGGAGCCGGCCTCCTCCTCTCCTTCGAAGAGGAAGACCAGGTTGGATGTGAGCGGAATCTCGCTGGCCTTCAGGGCGTCGAGAGCGGCGAAGATCGCGGCCAGTGGTGCCTTGTCGTCGCCCGTGGAACGGCCGTACAGACGCCACTCGGGGTCGATCTCTTCGCCGGCTGCTGGCAGCGCCCGTTCGGTTCCTCCCTCCTCTTGAGCCCGCGTATAGAGAACCGGGCTCCAGGCAGGGTGCGTCCACTGGCTCTCGTCCACTGGCTGGCCGTCGTAGTGCA
>JAUWSP010000451.1 GCA_030610025.1 Acidobacteriota bacterium
ACCGGTCGCCTTTGCTTCCGCGGCTCGGATTGTCGAGCTCTACCTACAGGAGAGCTTTGGAGGCCGAGAGCTGAGCGATGAAGAGCGTCGTGAGCTCAAGCTGAGTCTGCGGGTAGCGCTGAGAAGCTTGAGCCAGCGCAAGCAGGGGCTACGGAGTGATGGGCTGCAAGATTCGTCGCAGTCGCGGTCAGGTCAATAGGCGTTGTGACGCAGACCGTGCCGGAACGTCATCCAGATGATCTTCAGATCCAACTTCAGGGACCAGTTTTCGATGTAATAGAGGTCGTACTGAATCCGCTTTCGGATCGAGGTGTTGCCCCTCCAGCCGTGGACCTGTGCCCAACCGGTGATACCGGCGCGGACCCGGTGGCGCAACATGTACTGCGGAATGCGATGCTTGAACTCGTGGACGAAGGCCGGTCGCTCGGGACGGGGACCGATGATGGACATCTCGCCCTTGAACACGTTCCAGAGCTGCGGTAGCTCGTCCAGGGACCAGTGTCTCAAGAACGCGCCGACCCTGGTGCGTCGCGGATCGCCCCTCGTCGCCCATACCGGCCCGGTCGTGGACTCGGCATTCACTCTCATGGAGCGGAACTTGAGCATCATGAAAGAGCGTCCATCGAGCCCCATTCTCTCTTGTCGATAGAACAGGGGGCCCCGGTCCTCGAACCAGATTCCCAGGGCCACGATGGGCAGAAATGGCAGCAGCACGGCCATGGCCGAGACGGCAACTCCGATGTCCATACCGCGCTTCGCCAGGCTGCTCCAGCCCTGCAGTGGCACCTGGGAGAGATTGATGACCGGCGTTCCGTCCAGATCTTCCAGCGTCGCTTTGAGGGTGGCGTACTGGAGGATGTCGGGAACCAGCCGGACTTCGACGCATTCTCGCCCTATCGACTGCAGGATGCGCAGCATCTTCTTGTGAGCCTCGAGGGGCAGGGCGATGTAGATCTGGTCGATGTTCTCGCGCTCGATGATCTCGTCTACCTGATTCAGCCCGCCGAGGACGGGTACTCCGAAGATCTTGCGTTTGGACTTCCCCGGATCGTCATCCAGAAAACCGACCACGTGAAGGCCCAACTCTCGGTGGTTTTGCAGTTTCTTCGTAACTTCTTTTCCCAGGGCACCGGCGCCGAGAACGAGGATGCGCTGCAGGTTCTGGCCCTTCAGGCGGACTACGGTCAACGCATTTCGAATGACGTTGCGGCCGAGCACCAGCAGAAACAGATTGAGGCCGGCAAAGATGGCGAGAAATCCCCGACTGTAGGTGAAGGGCTCGAGACTGCCGTCCGGTCTGGGATAGCCAGCTGGCCTGACCCAGGTGATGAAGGACCCGAGAAGGACCGTGGCCAACAGGACCGCGATGAAGATGGTCAAGGCTTCATCGACGCGAGTCCTTCCTCTGCGGATCTGGTACAGGCCATGGAAGTACAGCACGATGGGCCAGAGGAGAAGGATGATCGGCAGGAGCAGCAGGTACCGATCGAACTCCGGCAGGTGGCGAACGGGAAAGATGCCGGTCCCGAATCGCAGATACCAGGCGGCGAAGAAGGCAGCCAACGTAGCCAGGAGGTCACTGATGAAATAGGTGGTGACCGTCATGCGGTGGCGTTGATGGATCAATTGCGCAAACCTCTCTGTCGTGCTGAACTCACAGCAATGACCCCGGACCCACTGAGCAGTGGGTCTGAACTCTGCGATTTTGCTGGACCGATGCTTGGAGGATTCACGGCAGATCCCAACCCGAGAGCCTTGTCTCCAGGACAGATCGAAACCGAGCCTCGAAGCTCGCGACGGAGAAATCCTCCGCGCGGTCTTTGAGATTCAATTTATTGAAGCCAATTTCGCGACATTTGTCAATCGCTGCTGCCAGAGCCTCGGGGTCTCCTTCACCCTGGTAGAGGACCCCATGCTCACCATCCCGAACGATATCAAGGATGCCTCCGCGACCCAAGGCGACCACGGGGCAGCCCGAAGCAAGGGCTTCGACGCTCGAGATTCCGAAGTCTTCGACACCGGGTTGTAGAAAGCAGAGTGCGCCTTGAAGCTGCGCTCGGAGGTGCTCGGGTGACAGATAGCCCATGATCTTGGCCGTGGAACCGGCCAGACGGGAGAGACGCTCCTGTTCGGGACCGGTACCGACGATCCGGACCTCGAGACCGACTCGCTCACAGGCGGCAATAGCGACTTCGATACGTTTGTAGGGAGCCAGGGCCGAGACCACGATGGCGTACTGCCCCGGGGGCTGATCGGCAGGTGCGAAGAAGTCGGTATCTACCGGTGGTGGCACGACTTCTGCCTGACGGCCGTAGTAGCGCTGGATTCGCTCGGCCACGCAATTCGAATTGGCAAGGAACAGGTCGACACGGCCGGCGGAGGTGACATCCCAGTTCCGCAACCCGGTAAGGACGAGGTTCCGGAGTCGGGCCACCAGCCCCGAGCGCAGCGGGAAGTAGGTGTGTTCCTGATCCCAGGCGTAACGCATCGGAGTGTGGCAGTAGCAGATGTGGTAGGTGCCGGGTGAAGGACGCGCACCCTTGGCCACGCAGTGGCTGGTACTGATCAGCAAGTCGTAGCCGGCAAAGTCGAAGTCCTCGATCGCGGCAGGGAACAGCGGCAGATAGCGTCTGTACTGGGCGCGGGCTCCGGGATAGGACTGCAGGAAGCTGGTATGAATCGGATGTTCCTCGAGTGCCGCACTGACAGTCCCGGGGAAATGAAACAGGGTGTAGATCGGAGCTTCGACAAACAGGCTTGCGATGGACTCCAATACCTTCTCGCCGCCCCGCATGCCGGTAAGCCAGTCGTGGACGAGGGCGGTCCGCGGTCTCGGAAGGCTGCTCATGATCCGTCCTTGGATCTAGCGGACCGTTTGTGTTTCCGGCTCTCTCCACGCAGGGCGCTGTTGTAGACCTCCAGGGTCTGTTCGGCGGTTCGGGTCCACCGAAAGTCCTCCGCTCTTCGACTTCCGAGCGAGATCAGGGCGTCGCGGTGAACCTGGTCTGCCGTGCACTGAGCAATGGCCTTGGCGATCTCTTCCACATCGAGGGGATTGACCAGGTGGGCATATCCCTCGGCGACTTCCTTGAGGGCGGAGGTGTTGGAGGTGATGACCGGCACGCCAGAGGCCATGGCCTCGACCACGGGCAGCCCGAATCCCTCGTATAGCGTTGGAAAGAGAAAGAGGGTGGCACCCTGGTAAAGGGCAGGCAGGGCCTCGTCATCGACGTGCCCCAGGAGCTTGAGCCGGTCCGCCAGCCCCAACTGGGTGGCGCGCTGCCTCACCTTGAACTCGATGCCGCTGCGATCACCCACACAAACCAGGTCGGCCTCAAAAGGGTGGATCTCGAGCGCGCGAGCGAAAGCCTTGAGGACATTGTCCAGGTTCTTGTGCGGTTTCGGATTGCCGACAAACA
>JAUWSP010000412.1 GCA_030610025.1 Acidobacteriota bacterium
ACTTTCGGCTTCGCCTATTTCGACTATCGGCCCGACTTCCAGCAATTCATGACCGAGGCCGCCAAGACGCTCGCCCTGGCCCGAACCCAGACGGGTGAGCTCGATCCGCGACCGGACCAGGACGATCTGATCCACTACTCGGTGATTCCGTGGGTGAGGTTCACTGGCCTCCAGCATGCTCGCAGGATTCCTGGCGACGACTCGGTTCCGAAGATCGTTTTCGGCAAGCATCATCTGCGCGAGGGCACCCGCCGGATGCCGATCTCGATCGAGGTCCACCACTGCCTGATGGATGCGCTGGAGGTGGGACAGTTTCTGGAGCGGTATCAGGAACTTCTGGAAGAGCCGCCGCTGTAGCTCGGGGCCTCCGGCAATTCGAGACGACGGACGCCTCAACCGTTCTTGTAGCGCCGTTTCTTCCAGAGCTTGCGCAGTGGCACCAGGAAGGTCAGGACCAGAACCAACAAGAGCACGCCGGCCAGATTGCGAATCAGGGTCTGCCGATCGGCGGTGGCAGCGTTGAACAGCGCATGCCCGAAGTAGGTATAGATCAGCATCGAGGGGATGAGGCCGATCGCGGAGGCAGCCAGAAACGGCGGAAACCGGACTCCGGCCAGGGCCGCGCCGTAGTTGATGACGGCGAAGGGAATCGGCAGGAATCGGACGCGCACGATGGCCCAGAATCCGTGTTTCTCTAGGATCTTCTCGGCCCGTTGTAGCAAGGCGTCCGGGACCACGTGCGAGACCAGTTCATAGCCGAGGGCTCGGGCCAGCAAGAAGCTGGCAGAGGCCCCCAGCATCGTGCCCAGAAAGTTGTAGAGCCATCCCAATTTCACACCGAACACGACGCCGCCCGCGAAGATCAGAGGGCTTACCGGCAGACCCGTAGGGGACAGGACCAGATAAAGGCCGAGAAGCGCCAGCGGTGCCCACCAGGCGCTGCGCAACTCCATCAGCACCGCAACCATCTTGTCCTTGGTGAGCAGCTCGTTGAGTGGCGTCCAGCGAAACAGCGCGAAAGCCACGGCCAGTAGGGCGATCAGGAGAGCAAACCGGAGCACCGCCGAGCGTGGAATGGACCGAAGGCGTCCGGCCGCCGGTGGTGAGTCCTGGCTTTGTCCGTTGGAGCTGGAGGACATCCGGGTCACTCGCCGGATTCGGCTGGCTTGTCGAGCAGGAGAAACTCGCGCATGTGCCCGGCCAGGATGTCCAACGAGCGGGGATCCATGAAGTTCAGCTGCAGCTCGTTGATGACCATGACTTCGAGATTCTGCCATTCCGCCCAGCAATTGCGGCAGATGCGGGCACGGAGCTCTTCTCCTAGCTCACCCGGGAACGGAGGGTTTTCGACACCGAGAGCAGTCTCGCCACAGCGGGCGCAGAGAATCGGTGAGGGTTGGCTGTCGTCGGTCATTTCACTTCTCCGGGAAGTACGATCCGGCTCTCCGAGCGCTCGAGAACGTCGCCCGGAATTCGGACCAAAAGCAGCACGTCCTGCTGCTGACGTTGACCGCGCAGGCTCTTGACCAGCTCGTCGGCCATCGCCAGCTTTACGTAGGCGGGCCGCTTCTCGTTCTGTCGTGCGCTGTCGAGCAGCAAGTCGGCAACAGGAATCAGCTCCACCTGCTGGGGGTACTTTTCAAGCGCGAACTGCAGCTTCTTGACCAGATCCTGCATGGCTTTCTCCTACTCGCCGGCAGCCAGCACCGAGCGGAAGTAGTCGATGGTGCTGCCGAGGCCGTCCTTCAACTCGACCTGTGGTGACCAATCGAGAATCTCCCTCGCCCTCGTGATGTCGGGTTGACGGGTCTTGGGATCGTCGACGGGCAGCTCTACGAAAGCGAACTCGCTCTTGCTTCTCGTCGCTTCGATGATGCGTTGGCCAAACTCCAGGATGGTCATCTCGTGGGGATTCCCGATATTGACCGGGTCTGAAGTGTCGCTCCCCAGCAGTCGCCAGATGCCCTCGACGAGGTCGTTGACGTAGCAGAAGGAGCGCGTCTGCGAGCCGTCGCCGAAGACGGTGAGAGGTTCTCCAAGCAGGGCCTGCTGGACGAAGGCCGGCACGACCCGCCCGTCCTTGAGCCGCATCCGAGGGCCATAGGTGTTGAAGATCCGCACGATGCGGGTTTCGAGGCCGTGGTAGCGGTGATAGGCCATGACCATCGCTTCAGCGAATCGCTTGGCTTCATCGTAGACGCCGCGCGGGCCTACCGGGTTTACATTGCCCCAATACGTTTCAGGCTGCGGATGCACCAGGGGATCACCATAGACCTCGGATGTCGAAGCCAGCAAATAGCGAGCCTCTTTGGCCATGGCGAGGCCCAGGGTGTTGTGTGTCCCGAGAGAGCCGACCTTGAGCGTCTGGATCGGCAGCTCCAGGTAGTCCATCGGGCTGGCCGGTGACGCGAAGTGAAGGACGTTGTCGAGATCGACATTGACCTCGAAAGGCCTGGTGACGTCGTGCTCGATGAATTGGAAGTCGTCTCGATCGATCAACGACTCGATGTTTTCCAGCTTTCCCGTCAGCAGGTTGTCGACACAAACCACGTTGTGTCCCTCCTGCAGGAGTCGCTCGCACAGATGTGATCCGAGAAATCCCGCCCCGCCTGTAACCAGTGAAGTAGTCATGCCTTGGCCGTTTGCTCCCTGAGGGCCTGTTCCCGACCGACCGAGAAGTAGTCGAAGCCGGCGGCCCGTATCTTTGCTGGTTCGTAGATGTTCCTCAGGTCGACGATCAGAGGCCGCCTGAGGAGCTCCTTCAAGCGCCCGAGCTCCAACGCCCTGAACTGGTTCCATTCGGTGGCAATGACACTCCCGTCAGCACCGGCAGCGGCGTCATAGGCGTTCTCGCAGTAAACGACTTGGGGCCAGTCTTCTCGAAAGGCCTCCATGGCCGCCGGATCGAAGGCCCGTACCGTGGCTCCGGCGTCCAGCAGGCCACGGATGATCTCGATGGCCGGTGACTCCCGGATGTCGTCGGTGTCGGGTTTGAACGACAGGCCCAGCACGGCAACGGTCTTCCCCTTCAGCTGCCCATCGAAGACGTCCGAGATCTTCTCGACCATGCGTTCCTTCGTCGCCTGATTCACGGCCATGACCGATTCCATGATCTGGAAGTGCATCCCATGCTCGAGAGCGATCTGTACGACAGCGCGAGAGTCCTTGGGAAAGCACGAGCCGCCGAAACCCGGGCCCGGATGCAGAAACTGGGGCCCGATCCTCGTGTCGAGCCCCATGCCCCGATCCACAGTCTCGACATCGGCTCCGAGCCGTTCGCAGAGCTCGGCCACCTCATTGATGAAGGAGACCTTGGTCGCCAGGAAGCCGTTGGAGGCATACTTGATCAGCTCGGCGCTTTCCACGTTGGTGATCACGAACGGGACATCGGCCACTCGAAGAGGCGAATAGATATCCAGCATGATGTCGATAGCGCGCTGATCGACGCTGCCGATGACAACCCGATCGGGGCGCCGAAAGTCGCTGATTGCAGAGCCTTCTCTCAAGAACTCCGGATTGCTGACGACGGCGAACTCGTGCTGCCCGGTCTGGACCTCTCGGATGATTTTGTCGATTCTCTGCCCGGTTCCAATGGGCACCGTGCTCTTGGTAATGACCACCTTGAAGCCGTTGAGGTGCTCCCCGATCGAGGAGGCGACCTGCTCGACGAAGCTCAGATCGGCGG
>JAUWSP010000461.1 GCA_030610025.1 Acidobacteriota bacterium
AGGGGGTGCCGAGTCGAGCGCAGCGCAAGGACCTTCATAGAGCACAAAAGATCCCGCGCGATGATGAGACAAGGTGGCGGCCCGCCCATCAAAGTCTGAGTAGCCGACACCGTCCCCCTGCGGACCACCGGAACGAACCTCCACACGACAACGGCCATCTCGGGTCCTGCCGCCTCAACCCTCATTGCGACAGGGCCAGCCGCCCCGTCGCGATATGCTAGACGGCTTGCCGAAAACGGCAAGAGCGAGAACCGAGCACTATCCATGCGCCGATCAACAGCTATCGAGGTCCAGGGGGCGAAGACCCACAACCTCAAGGGCATCGACTGCCGGATTCCGCACGGCAAGGTGACCGTCGTCACGGGCCCCTCCGGGGCCGGCAAGTCCTCGCTGGCGTTCGACACCATCTTTGCCGAGGGTCAACGCCGCTTCGTGGAGTCGATGTCCACCTACGCCCGGCAATTCCTGGATCTGATGGAGCGGCCGCCGGTGGATGAGATTCGCAACATCCTCCCGGCCGTCGCGATGGAGTCGTGCAACGCGGTGCGCAATGCCAGATCGACGGTCGGTACCATCACCGAGGTCTACGACGTTCTGCGTCTCCTCTACACCCACCTCGGCGAGGTGTTCTGCCAGGACTGCGATCAGGTTGCTCGGTCTTTCACGGCTGCGGAAGCCGCGGAAGAGATGGCGCAGGGTGTCGTGGGCGAGAGGTTTCTTCTCGTGGTCCGCCTACCGAGGCCGGTGGGTGAGGCGGACCTGGCGCTTCGAGAGTTGATACGGCAGGGCTTTGGGCGACGGCTCGAGGGCGATGCAGTGATTCGCATGGAGTCCACGGAGACCTGGCCCGAGTCGCTGGATCCCCTGCCTCTGGTGCTGGGGAGATTCCAAGCCAAAGGCGAGGCCACCGCGCAGCTGTCAGCGGCCGTGGAAGAGGGCTACCGCCTCAACCGGGAGCGAGTGGAGGCTCGCGGCGAGGCAGGGGTGAGGTTCTACGGTCCGAGCTTGATGTGCTCTTCCTGCGGCCAGCTCATTCGCAAGCCAGAGCCCGCGTTGTTCTCCTTCAATTCGCCGCTCGGGGCCTGCCCGAGCTGCCAGGGCTTCGGGAGGGTCATCGGCATCGACCGCCAGCGGGTCATCCCAGATCCTGTTTGGACGCTGGAGGAGCGCCCCATCGCCCCGTGGAACACCCCGGCCTACGAGGAGCTCTACAAGGAGCTTCTTGCTGCCTGCGCCCTCGAAGGTATCCCCCTTGACGTTTCATGGTGCGATCTCTCGGAGGAGGCTCGCGCTTTCATCTGGTCCGGCAAGGGTGATTTCGTCAATTTGGAGGGCTTCTTTTCCTGGTTGGAGCGCCGCTCGTACAAGGTGCATGTGCGGGTGCTGCTGGCGCGATATCGCGCCTACGATCCCTGCCCGGATTGTGGAGGTACGCGGCTCCAGCCCGAGGCGCTCCGAGTCCGGCTCGAAGACCAGATCTTGCCGCAGCTGGTGCAGCGAAGCATCGAGGATCTGAGAATCTGGCTCCGCGAGCGCCAATGGACCGATCGACAACGGGAAGTCGCCGGACACCTGCTGGAGGAGCTCGATGACAGGATCGAGTTCCTCCATCGCGTGGGATTGGACTACCTGAGCCTGGACCGTCAGGCGCGCACCCTTTCGGGCGGTGAAGCGCAGCGTATCCATCTGTCAGCAGCGCTCGGCTCGGGATTGACGAGCACGCTGTACGTCCTGGACGAGCCGAACGTGGGTCTTCATCCCCAGGATAGCGGGCGGCTCGTCGGTCTCCTCAAAGCCCTTTCCGAACGGGGTAACACCGTCCTGGTCGTCGAGCACGATCGCACCCTGATCCAGGGGGCCGACCACGTCATCGATCTGGGCCCCGCAGCAGGAGAGCACGGCGGGGAGGTGATCGCCGAAGGGAATCTGCAGACGATTCTGGACTCCGAAGATTCGCTCACCGGGGCCTACCTGCGTGAGCGTCCTGTGACGCCCGCTCGCCGTCATCTGGCGCGCTTCCGCCGGGAGCACGGGCAGGAGTCGCTGGCTGAAGAGGCCGCTTCGAAGCCTCGGATCACGATCAAGGGTGCGCGAGCCCACAACCTGCAAGGTGTCGACGTCGAGGTTGCCCTGGGGTCCATGGTGGCCGTTACCGGTGTCTCCGGGTCCGGAAAGTCGACTCTGGTCAAGAACGTACTCCACGACAACTACCAGCGCGGCCGTGGGGTCGTCGATGTGGACCCCGGCGAGTGTGAGGAGCTGGTCGGGCTCGATCAGGTCTCCGACGTGGTCCTGGTCGACCAGCAACCTCTGGGTCGGTCTGCGCGCTCGATTCCAGTGACCTACATCAAGGCCTACGACGAGATTCGGAAGGTCTTCGCCGCTTCGCCGGTGAGTCGCAAGCGCGGTATCACCGCCGGGCACTTCTCCTTCAATGTGGAGGCGGGCAGGTGCCCCGTCTGCAAAGGCACCGGCTCTCAGGAAGTCGACATGCAGTTCATGGCGCCGGTGACCGTGGTCTGCGACGACTGCCAGGGACACCGATTCAAGCGGGAGGTGCTGGCGGTCACCCACCGGGGTTTGAACATCGCCGAAACGCTCGACCTGTCGGTGGAGGCGGCGTTGCGCCATTTTGGCGACCGTAAGCGGCTCTGTCGTCGCCTGCAGTGCCTGGCAGATGTGGGGTTGGGCTACCTCCGACTGGGTCAACCCACATCGACACTCTCCGGTGGAGAGGCCCAGCGGCTCAAGCTGGCGAGCTTCCTGGATCGGCCGACTTCGGGCAAGGCGCGCCTCTTTCTGTTCGACGAGCCCACCACCGGTCTTCACATGTCGGACATCGATCTGCTCTACAAGACGCTTCGCAAGCTGGTGCGAAGAGGCGACGGCGTAGTGGTGGTGGAGCATAGCCTCGACCTGATCTCGCGGGCCGACTGGATCATCGATCTGGGGCCGGGAGGTGGTGTGCATGGCGGCAAACTCCTCTTTTCGGGTCCACTGGAACCGTTTCTGGATGAAATCGACAGCCCCACCGCCGCTGAGCTGAGACGTCATCTGCAATGGCAGAAGGGGCCTGAGGCGGGCGCAGAGAAATCCGGCGATGTGTCCGACTAGCTTCCGGGTGCCCGCGGCACGGGCCTTGCACCGGGCTCGATACAGGTCTTAGGATGCGAGATTGCGATGACTATAGAGCCCTTTGAGAGCAGTCCTGCCCAATCTTGGCCCCGAGTCCTCGGGATCGCTGCGGCGGTTTTTCTGGGGTTGGTGCTTCTCTTCGCCGCCTGGGGCAAGGCCCTGGACCCTGTCTCGTTCGTGGAACAGATCAGGACGGAGGGGCTGGACTTCTTC
>JAUWSP010000111.1 GCA_030610025.1 Acidobacteriota bacterium
ATCCTGGCGTGCTCGACAGATGATCCATGATCTGCAGGCCGATGTGGTCTTGGGAACCGGCGGTTACGTCTCCGTGCCCGGGGTTCTGGGTGCGGCGCTGAACAGACGCCCTATCGTCCTGCTCGAGCCCAACGCAGAGGCTGGGTCGGCGAACCGGTGGTTGTCCCGCTGGGCATCATCGGCGGCAGTCGCCCTCGCAGGGGTCGAGGGGCAGCTGCGTTGCCCCTCTCGAGTGACGGGAGTGCCGGTTCGACGGGAGTTCTTCGAAGCTCGGGATCCACGGCCCGCGAACGGCGCGCTCCGTCTGCTGGTTCTGGGCGGTAGCCAGGGGGCCCGTCAGCTGAATCAACTGGTGCCGTCGGCCCTGTGCCGACTCGGCGACGGGGCTAACGGTCTCGAAGTCGTGCACCAGGTTGGCGAAGAGTTGCTCGAGGAGGCGCAGATCGCATACCGCCAGAGCGAGTTGGGAGGCCTCCAGGCTCGAGTCGTTCCCTTTCTGGAGGATGTCGCCACCGAAATGGCCGCGGCCGATCTGGTGATCTCACGAGCCGGTGCCGTCACGGTCGCCGAAATCTGCGCCTCCGGACGGGCCGCTCTACTCGTACCCCTGGCTCTGGCAGGCGGGCACCAGGTGGCCAATGCCCAGCGTTTGGAAACCAGTGGCGGAGCGGTCGTCCTGACGCCCGAGAAGGCCGATGCAGCGAGTTTGGCGCGGTTGCTCGAAACGCTGTTCGACGACCGGCAGCGGCTCCGGGCCATGGGTCAGACCCTGCGCGGGCTAGCCTGGCCGCGAGCAGCCAAATCCGTCGCCGACATCTTGTGCAAAGCCCTGGAGGCTGCCTGATGTTCCGGCGCTTCACCAATCTGGCTGCAGTCCACTTCGTGGGCATCGGTGGTGCCGGGATGAGCGGCATTGCCGAGGTGCTCCTGGACTACGACCTGGATGTGAGCGGCTGCGATCAGTCGTTGAGCGAGACGACCGAGCGCCTGTCGAAGCTCGGAGTGACCGTATTTCAAGGGCACTCTCCCGAGCATGTCGAGAGAGTCGATCTGGTCGTGATCTCTTCGGCGGTATCGAGAGACAACCCGGAAGTGGTGGCTGCCAGGCGCAACAACATCACCGTCGTGCGAAGAGCCGAGATGCTGGGTGAGCTGATGCGTATGAAGTACGGCGTCGCGGTGGCGGGGACCCATGTCAAGACCACCACGACTTCTCTGATCGGCACCGTGTTGACCGAAGCGGGCCTCGATCCGACGGTAATCGTGGGCGGCCGGCTGAGGGTCTCCGGCACCGGTGCGCGGTTGGGCAAGAGCGAGTACCTGGTGGCCGAGGCCGATGAGTACGATCGGAGTTTCTTGAGGCTTCAGCCCATCGTCGCAGTCGTGACGTCGATCGATGAGGATCATCTGGATACCTACGCGAATCTGGACGAGATTCGCAGCGCCTTCGTGACCTTCGCCGGCAAGGTGCCGTTCTTCGGCCAGGCGATTCTCTGCTTGGACGATGCCAATATTCAAGAGGTTCTACCCCAGTTGAAGCGAGAGCACCGGGTCGTGACCTATGGAGTGTCGCCGCAAGCCGATCTGAGGGCGACCGAGTTCGAGAGCACCGCTGCTGGATCTCGGTTCAAGGTTGTCGATTCACGCCAGGGTGAGTTGGGAGTCGTGGAGCTGCCGATGCCGGGCCTGCACAACGTCCGCAACTCGCTGGCGGCCATCGCGGTGGGGCAGGCGCTGGGTATTCCCTTTGTCAGCATCGCCAGGGCGCTGAAGGGTTTCTCGGGAGTACACCGAAGATTCGAGACCCGAGGTGTGTGGCGAGGGGCCAAGGTCATCGACGACTACGCCCATCATCCGACCGAGGTGACAGCGACTCTCGAGGCTGCCCGACAAGCCTTCCCTGGCGCCGTGATTCACGCCGTCTTCCAGCCACATCTCTTCTCACGGACCCGCCATCTTGCCCTCGAGTTCGGCCGCTCGTTGCTGGGGGCCGACAGGGCCGTGGTAACGGACATCTACGCATCGAGAGAGCAGCCCGAGCCGGGTGTGACCTCCGACCTCGTGGTCGAGGCCGCCAGAAGCAGCGGCCACCGCGATGTCCACCTCTGTGCCGACTGGCGGGAGGTGCCGCGACTGCTGGCAGCAGAAGTCCAGGCAGGGGATGTGATCTTGACCCTCGGTGCTGGCGATATCTACCGCCTGGCAGAGCTGCTCGCCGGGGAGGCGGCGGCATGAATCCGCAGGAGATCCAGGTGTCGAGCCCGAGTCCGTTCCGGCGACGGCGATTCGTCGCGCCGCACCGGCGTCGGAGCCCGCTGCTGCTGCTGGCGCAGCCGTTCCTTACCGCGCTACTGCTGGTTGGCGTACCAGTGGCAGGAGGAGCGTGGGTCGTCACATCGCCACGGTTTCTGCTCAGCAACATCGTGGTCAGTGGGACGAGTCGGGTTCAGCCTGCCGAGGTCGGCGAAGCGTTACGGCCTTTGCGAGGCAAACACCTTCTGTTGGTGTCCCTGGCCGACGTGGAGGGTCGACTCTCCGAGAACCGCTGGATCGAAGGGGCGAACCTACGTAAGAGGATGCCCAACAGCCTGGTGGTGGAGGTCGAGGAGAGACAGCCGGTCATGTTGTTGAGGCGTGACGAAGGGCTCTTCTATGTCGATCGGAGCGGCACGGTGATCGATCTCTACGATCCAGCCCGAGAGGCCGATCTGCTCCTGCTGAGCATCGCGCCGGGCGCCCGGCTGGAAGTGGAACCGGCCCTTGCCGTCGCCGCGGAGTTGGAGTTGGTGGCGCCGGACTGGGCGTCGGGGCTGTCAGAGGTGGAAGTTCTGGGAGGAGATGACTTTCGACTGTTCACAGCGGCCCTGCCATACCCTGTACTGGTGAGCCTCGGCGGCGTCGGAAGACAGGTTAGAAAATTCAGGGAAGTGATGCCGGAAGTCGCCCGACGGTACGACCGGGTGGCGGCAGTCGATCTTCGTTTTTCGCGTCAAATCGTTATTCAACCCGCGGCAGAGCCGCGCAATCAGGAGGGGTGAGGCTTATGCCCAAGGCGGACTCATACATCGTTGCGATCGACATCGGTTCTTCGAAGATCGGAGTGTTGATCGGGCAACGAGACGAGCATGGAGCTCTCGAAGTGGTGGGCAAAGGCGTCGCCATCAACCGAGGGACACGTAGAGGGAACATCGTCAACGTCGAGGCGACGGTCGATGCGCTCAAGCAGGCCACCGAAGAAGCGGAGGTCATGGCCGGCATCGAGGTTTCGCGAGCCTACATCGGCGTCGCCGGAACCGACATCCGGAGCATCAATTCCCGGGGCATGGTCTCGGTAGCCAAGAAGGATCAGGACCGGGAGATCAACCGACAGGATATTGGGCGGGTTCTCGAGGCGGCCCAGTCAGCGGCCCTGCCTTCGGATCGTGAGATCCTCCATGCCATCCCTCAGGATTTCATCGTCGATGAACAGAGCGGAATCTCCGATCCCATGGGGATGCTGGGAAGTCGTCTCGAGGTTGCTGTGCATCTGGTGACCGGCAACATCACGCGTCGCAAGACGCTGCTGACCTGCATCAATCGGGCTGGCATCGAAGTCATCGAGCTGGTCTTCGAGCCCCTGGCCACCGCCGAGGCGGTCCTCACTCATGATGAGAGAGAGCTCGGAGCTCTGCTGCTGGATATCGGCTGTGGGACCACAGAGTATGCGGTTTTCGGTGATGGTGAGGTGCAGCACAGCGCTGTCCTGCCGGTTGGTGCTGGGCACTTCACCAACGACCTCGCGATGGTCCTGCGTACGCCCTTCGCGGAAGCCGAACAGATCAAAGTCAAGCACGGCTGTTGTCTCAGTGGCATGGTCGGCGAGGAAGAAGGAATATCGGTACCGACGGTGGCGGGCGGTCCGCCCAGGGTGGTGCCGAAGCGAGAGCTCTGCGGCATTCTGCAACCGCGGGCCGAGGAGATGCTGACTCTGGTGCGGGAGGACCTCGGCAAGTATGGGTTCGACGAGACCCTGCGGGGCGGAGTGGTCCTGACTGGCGGCGGAGCGCAGCTCGACGGCTACCTCGAACTGGCGGAGCAGGTCTTCAATTGCACGGTGCGCTACGGTCTGCCTCAGGGCCTCGGAGGCCTGGTAGATGTGATCAGCTCGCCGACCTGGACGGCAGCCTCGGGCCTCCTGCTTTACGGTCGGGGCTCGCAAGACAGACACCGCAAGACAGTCAACACAGGTTTCAGCGTGCGTGGAGTGATGACCAGTCTCCGCGGCATGTTTTCGGATTTGCTGTAGGAAGTAGAACCACCCGGAAGGAGAGCAGAAAGAATGATTCTATTTGACGATCACAAGATGGAAGGCAGCCTCCCCATCACCCTGGATGAGGCCGAAGGCACGTCGGCCAAGATCACCGTCGTCGGCGTCGGTGGCGGCGGGGGAAACGCCGTCAACCGGATGATCGACTGCCAGATGCGAGGCATCGAGTTCATTGCCGGCAATACCGACATGCAGGCGCTTCGGAAGTGCAACGCGCCGGTCAAGCTCCAATTGGGTCCGACCCTAACCCGGGGTCTTGGTGCCGGTGGCGACCCCGAGGTGGGACGCAAGTCGGCCCTCGAGGACACCGAGCGGATTCTGGAGTTGTTGGATGGCTCGGACATGGTCTTTCTCACTGCTGGGATGGGTGGGGGAACCGGTACCGGAGCCATTCCGATCGTTGCTTCGCTGGCCTCCGAGTTAGGGGCTCTGACGGTCGCTGTCGTGACCAAGCCCTTCACATTCGAAGGCCGTCGACGGATGGAGTTGGCGGAGCGGGGAATCGAGGAGTTGCGGGGTGCAGTCGACACCCTGATCACGATCCCCAACGAGCGGCTGCTCAACTTCGTCGAGCGGGGCACCCCCCTCAACGAGGCCTTCCGCATCGCGGACGATGTCCTGCGACAGGCAGTGCAAGGCATCTCGGACCTCATTACGGTGCCTGGCGAGGTCAACGTGGATTTCGCCGACGTCAAGACGATCATGACCGGCATGGGTATGGCGCTGATGGGCACGGGTGTCGCCAAGGGTGAGAGCCGGGCCATCGAGGCGGCGCAGCGCGCCATCTCCTCGCCCCTGCTGGAGGAGACTTCGGTCGAGGGCGCCAAGGGAGTGCTCATCAACATCTCCGGCGGCTCGGATCTGACTCTCCACGAGGTGGACGAGGCGGCCAAGGTCATTGCCGAGGCGGTGGATTCTGCGGCCAATATCATCTCGGGTCTGGTCATCGATGAGTCGATGGAGGAGGAGATGAAGGTCACCGTCATCGCAACCGGTTTCCAGGCGGTCAACGCACCCGCCTACAGTCAGCCGTTTCTGCCCGCCACCGAGCGCGACGAGCCAGTCTACCCACCAGAGCCGGCGGCCGCGGAGATGCAGTTAGAAGCGGAGCCAGTTGGCGAGGAGGAGGAGAAGGACATTCCGTTCTATCGCAAGGTCATCGCGCAGACCCAGCAGGACGACCCCAACGGGTACGGACCGAACTGGTCGAACGTCGACGACTTCGACATTCCAACGGTGCTGCGAAAGCAGATGGACTAGAGGGGAAGACAGGGAATATCAGGCGTATCGAGAGCAGCAGGCAGCAAGGCCGAGAACACAAGTTGTCACTCTCGACGACTCCAGACTTCCGGGTGGATCGTCTCCAGGTGAAATGGGCTTCACCTCCGCACGTGAACGACGACTGTGGATCTTGGCTGGCAGCTGCCTGCTGCTCATTTATTCTTCTCTCTACATTGCCAGGACTGCCACCAACTGGCTGCGGGACGCAAACCTCTTGCGTTTGGCAGTGGGCGGGTCCTTCCTCCTGGCAGCGACATGGGTCGTCTTCGGGCTTCTTCGTAGTCGCCCCGGGTGGCGAGTCTGGTTGGTCCTGGTGGCCATCACCACGGGTTACGCGGTTCTTCTGTCTCGATTCGGGCTGCCTGAAGAGCGACTGCACTTTCTGGAGTACGGAGTCATCGGGGGGCTGGTCTTCGCGGCACTTCTCGAGAGGCAGAAGAACCGCTGGGACGAGTCCGGGGAGTCTCAGAATCGCCGAGCTCCCGTTTGGCCGGCAGTCGGAGCCTTCGTCATGACAGCCATCGCCGGGTGGATCGATGAGGGGATCCAGGAGATCCTACCCAATCGATTCTACGATCTCAGGGACGTCGCCATGAATGCGGCGGCCGGGGCTTTGGCCATCTCGTCGATCTGGATTCTCGACCTGGCTCGGCGGGCGGATGAAGGGCCCGGGGATTGAGGGCACAATCCGTCAGGACATGATGGCCTGAGGGCTTGAAGCAAAAGGCGCCTGATCCGGCAGAGGGCCTCTACAGCGTGGTCAGGGGCCGAGTTCTCCTCTGGTAGACTTCTGACGAATTTCCACCCTGTTTGGAGGGTTCTTCATGGAAGAAGGTTTCGACGAGGCAAAGGCCCAACGTAATTGGTTGGAGCGACTGGGCGAAAAGATTCCCGGTTTCCGGGGATTCCAGGATCGGGAGCTCCGAAGAGAAGTCGACAAGCTGCAGCGAGAGTATCTCGCTGGCCAGGTGACGAAGTTCAAATCCACCCTGCGCACGATTGCCGAGCGGTACACGGATGCAGGCAAGATCGGAGTCTTGCATCTGTTCGACCGACTGGACAAGCGATTGGATGGCCTGGCCAGGGCTATTCAGTACAGCGACTACGGTGCGACGGGCTTTTTCGATGTGATCAAGGTCGATGAAGACGCTCTCGAGGAGCTCTATCGGTTCGATCTGGCTCTCTTGGAGGAGCTGTCGGGACTAGCTGATGGCGTGGCAGCCATCCCAGCGCCCGCCGCCGGCGATCCAACGGAGGCTCTGGAGGTGACTCTGGATCGTCTCCAGCGAATGGAAGACAGGTGGGCGCTGCGGGAGGGCGCTGTCAACAAAGTCGTGCAAACAACAGGCTGATAGAGCCCTTGAGTCCTCAGGAGGACCGGTGATGAAGGTCATTCAATATGTAGATAGCACAGGTCAGACGATGGTGGCCAGGGTTCCCCGGCAGGGCACCGAGGCTATCAAGCTGGGCAGCCAATTGATCGTCGAAGAGAGCCAGGAGGCGGTCTTTTTCCGTGACGGCAAGGCTCTCGACACATTCGGACCGGGTCGGCACACGCTGGCGACGCAGAACCTGCCGTTTCTGACCCAGTTGCTGGGGGTGCCCTTCGAAGGCAAGTCGCCATTCCAGGCGGCGGTCGTCTTTGTGTCGACGAAGACCTTTCTGGATCTCAAGTGGGGCACGAAAGAGCCGGTCGTCTATCGGGACACCGAATTGTCGATGGTGCGGCTGCGGGCGTTCGGCAAGTTCGCCGTCCGCATCACCAATTCCCAGGTCTTCGTCAACGGGGTCGTTGGCACCATGGGGGTCTACACGACCGACGGTGTGGAGTCCTATTTCAAAGACGTCATCGTTGCTCGGTTGACCGATATTCTGGGTGAGAACCTCGAGTCGATTTTCGATCTGCCGAAGGTCTACGACGAGCTCTCGATGGCGCTCAAGGCTCGTGTCGCTGACGACTTCTCGAAGTACGGTATCGAGCTCGTGGACCTTTATCTTGGTGCCATCACGCCGCCTCCCGAGGTCCAGAAGCTGATCGACGAGCGGGCCGGCATGGCTGCTGTGGGCGACATGAATGCGTATCTGAAGTTCAAGGCCGCCCAGGCCATGGGTGACGCAGCCAAAGGGTCGGGAGGTGAAACGAGCGGTGGCGTGGGGGCCGGTCTCGGGGTCGGGATGGGTGCTGGCATGGGGATGATGTTGCCGCAAATGATGAAAGAGGCCATGACCGATTCCGGTGGCGGCCAAGTGGCTCCCGGTGAGGCGCCGACCGAAGGCAAGACCCAAGAAACGGTCGACGCCGCGACTCCCGCAGTGGCAGGGGCGGCAGCAGCGGCAGCCGCTTTCTGCTCTTCCTGCGGTACCAAGCTTCCCGAGGGCG
>JAUWSP010000163.1 GCA_030610025.1 Acidobacteriota bacterium
GCCCCGATCGCTCCCGCGGCGGTTGCTACGCCCTTGCCGCCCCGAAAACCGAGAAACACAGGAAAGACGTGACCCATCACCGCTGCCAGAGCACATGCGCCCAGAACAGCTGCCGGCGCTCCAATGGCGCGCCCGATCAACACTGGGGCCACCCCTTTGGCCACATCCAGGGCAAGAACGGTCGCAGCCGCCGGGGTGCCTGCAGCTCGCAAGACGTTCGTCGCGCCGACGTTGCCACTACCCACGGTTCGGATATCCACCCCGGAACGCCACTTCACCACGCAGTAGGCGAAGGGCAGCGAACCGAGCAGATAGGCGACAACGACCAGGCCGATCCAGATCAATGGAGCTCCTTCAAGGGAAAGGTCCGGATTACCTGGTACCTGGAGCTTTCGCCTCCGGGCTCGCACATGAAGAGGGCACCCTGACGGACTTCGAAGGGTTCGCCGATCCTTTCCGAGCAGGACCGACACCAGACCTCCACACAACGCCGGGTCCAGGCCTTCGGGCACCGGGCCGCGGTCAAATGCGCATGGAAGGGTCGCCATTCCGCTTCGATATCGACTACCTGGGTCAGGCCAGCCCAGACAGCACTATGAAGACCCTCCAGACAGCGACCACCATCGACTCCAATCCACAACACCCGGGCCGGGCGCATGGGTGGAAACGAACCTGCACCAGCGAGTTGGATCTCGAATCTCTCTCGAGATGCGAAGGCCGACGATAGAGCCTCTCCGAGGGTCCCCAAAGAGGCCTCCTCCCGGTCGCCGAGAAAGGCCAATAGGAGGTGATAGTCAGCAGAGGAGACCCAACTGGCATGGGGGAGCGAGTGCTTGAGCCGCCCGACCTGCTCCTCCATGGCGATTCGGACCCGGCTCGGAATTTCGAGTCCGACAAAGAGCCTCACTCGACGCCTCCTTCTGAAGCGTTCAGGACCAGCTCCGAATCCCTGTCGAACTGCAGCAGCTCCCGTCGCAGCAGATCCAGGGACCACTGACTCGCCATCCAGCGCACGCGGTCGCGATCTCCAGGCAGGCGGAGCTCCTCGACTCGAGGATCACCCTCCCCTGCCAGGCCGACATAGACGAGCCCCACTGGCTTGTTGGCCGTGCCTCCGCCTGGTCCGGCAATCCCACTCACTGCCAGAGCGTAGTCCGCCCCCAATGACTTCTGTGCGCCAGCGGCCATTCGGCTGACCACCTCTGGGCTCACCGCCCCGTGCTGTTCGAGAGCCGCCGGAGGAACATCCAGCAACTGGACTTTCAGCGGGTCGGCGTAGGTCACGACTCCACCAAGAAAGTAGGCGCTGCTCCCCGCGACAGCCGTCAACCGCTGCGCGATCAGTCCACCGGTGCAGGATTCGGCCGTCACCACCGTCTTGCCTCGGCTCACCAGGAGGCCTCCGACCACCTTTTCCAGTGACCCCTCCGGCTCTTCCGAGTAGACGCTGTCCCCAATCAGATCTCGCAATCGCTGGATCATGGAGTCCAAACGCGGGGTCCGCTCCCGGAGTTGACCACTGGCAGTGAGCCGCACCTGGATCTCGCCTGCCGAGGCAAGGACCGAGATTGCCTCTCTCCCGAACTCCTCGTAGGCGGACAGGATACGCTCCTCCAAGGTCGACTCCCCGACACAGGCTACCCGCAACACCCGTGTCTCCACCGCCTCGCCCTGGGTCTTTTCTTCCAACCAGGGCTCGAGCTCTGACCGCATCAAGCCCCCCAGCTCTTTGGGTACGCCGGGAAACAGGAAGAGCACCTTCCCATCGACCTCCAGTACCATCCCTGGCGCCGAGCCTCGAGGATTGGGGAGGACCCGGGCCCCCTCGATCACCTCGGCCTGTTTGAGATTCGTATCGGCCATTGGCATTCCGAAGCGAGCGAATTTTCTCTTGAGCACTTCGAGCTGCTCCGCATCTTCGAAAAGCTCGCGATCAACAGCGGTCGCCACCCCCTCGCGAGTCACGTCATCGGCGGTCGGACCCAGACCGCCGCATATCAACACGAGATCGACCTCCCTCAGAAGAGTATTCAACTCTCGGCTGATGTCGCCGACGACATCTCCCACAATCGACTTGCGGCGCAGGTTCACGCCGTACCGTCGCAGCGTCTGAGCCAGTAACAGGGAATTGGATTCAAGCCGATCCGGACCCAACAGCTCCGTACCTACAGCCAGGATTGCTGCCCTCATGCGCTGCATGATAGGCGTGACGCAGTCTCTCGGCAAGCCGGAGCCGACCTCCATCCAACCGATTGACACCGGCTTGAGGGCCGCTTAGGATCTGCCCTGTCATGCATTTTCGACCCTTCTTCCTGGTCTTGGCCCTGGCCACCTCCAGCACTGCCCTATCGGCACGTGATGGTGTGGAGATCCTGCAGCCGGCCAACAATGACCAGCGTTTGATCCTCGTCTCCGAGCAGGGAGGAGCTACCGTCGAGCACCCTGGAGGTCGCCGAAAGCAGGTTCGACTTCGCGCGCAGGAGCACTTGACGGACTTCGCTGAGACCCGCTCCGGATGGGCCGCAGCCGGCACCCGGACCGTCAAGGGCACCCAGAACATCATCGTTCTGGAGCAGGGAGCAGCAGGCCTCCAGCGCTTGCCGGCACCGGAGACCCAGACCGAGCCCTTGCGACTACAGCCACGGTTGATGGTCGCCAGGAACGAGGTGGGCGGACTCGCCTGGCTCGAAGGAAGACACCCAGGGGCCCTGTCCGTTCGGGCCGCCAATTGGACTGGCACCGATTGGCAACCCGTCGAGATCGTCTCACCTCCGCTCCAGGGCAGTCAGTCGGGGCTTTCGGGCACGGTTCTGGCCGACGGCTCGTGGCTCCTCGTCTGGGCCGCCTTCGACGGCCACGACGATGAGATCTTCTGGAGCCTGAAGAAAAACAGTACCTGGACTGCACCCAGGCGACTCGCAAGCAACAACGCCTGGCCTGATATCACACCCAAAGTCATCGCCACGCGGACAGGCGCATTGGTCGCCTGGAGCCGCAACGACGGCAACGACTATCGTCTGACGATCGCGCGGTTCGACGGCTCCCGCTGGCAGGCGCCGCAAACCGTGGGTGGCAGGGGCTCGGTCGATCCGCAGCTCACCATTCTCGGCCGCCAGACGTACCTTCTTTTCAACTCAGTTTCGACCGCCTCGTGGTCCATCTTGCAGCTCCAAGAGACGGGCCGCGTTCTCCGACACGCCGAGTTGGCCGGCCCCGGGCACGAGAAGCCTGTCCTGACCTGGACGAGCTCCCACCAGGTGGGACTGCGCTCTCCATCAAGCCGTGAAACGACCGCTCAGTGGGAGTCGAATCGATGAGATCGAGCGCTCGATTCGGAGCTCTCCTGTTGGCCGGTTCCCTCGGCCTCCTCGATCCTGTCGCCGCTCAGGAGGTCATCGCCTTCGGTGACAGCATCACCAAAGGTTCCGAGCCCTTCGACGAGCAAGGCCTGGGAGGCTACCCGGGGCGCTTGCAGACACTGCTGCGAGAGGACGGACAAACCGACGCGATTGTCCACAACTACGGCCAGGGGGGCGAGAGGGTATCGCAGGGACTGACCCGCCTGGACTCTGTTCTGGATGGGGAACCCACCGCTGACACCGTGATCCTGATGGAGGGAACGAACGACATCGACAGGATCATTTCCGGTGAGTACTCACTCGAGAGCGTCATCAGCGACTTCGATCAGATGGGTCGCAAAGTGATGACCAGAGGCTTGTCGCTGATCAATGGAACCATTATCCCGCGTCCACCCTGGGCCACCGCAGACACCGACAACCGGACCACTTTCCGATACGTGGTCGGAGTTCGAGACATCGGCACGAGCTCCAGGCCCACCGCAGAGCCATACGCTGTCTTCACCGACGAGGGACGCTCTGTCTTCAACAACTACTATTTCCAGAACCATTCCGACCCGGTCGGCCACCCAAACGCTGCAGGGTTTCAACTGCTGGCCGAGATCTTCGGTGACATGATCCTGGGAATCGACAAGCTGGCACCTGTCAACAGCGGCTTCAACAAGTCCGGTTCAGGATCGAACCTCAACGCCAACGATTTTCTCTGGGCCAAACTGCACGAGTCCAGCAGCAGTATCCGGAAATCCGCCACCTATTTCTCGATCAACGGCCGAGAGGTTCCGACGAACGTCTCGGGAAGCGGCAAGAGGGCTACCTTGACCTACAGAGTCAAGAAGAGTGATATCGAGTGTGCCGGACGAATCGCCGTCCGGTCCGAGGACACCGCCTCACCGGCCAACGTCACGAACCGCGTGATGGGAGAGTACAGCGTCGGCGGAGCCAAACTCCTCAAAGGCGATGTCGACGGCGATTGCCGGGTGAATGGATTCGATCTCTCGCTGCTCGGTCTGAGCTTCGGATCGAGACGAGGTCAGCCTCGCTACAGCTCCCTGGCGGATACCAACAGCGACGGCTCCATCGACGGCGAGGATCTCGCCAAGTTGGCCAGCAATTTCGGCAAGATCTCGAGCTGAGGGAGAAAGGCCTGTGTCGGTGCCGCAGCCTCAGGGTGCCGCAATCCGCTCGCGAATCAAGGGTGGTACAACCCCATCATCCGCGATCCTGAAACATCCCCGGAACCGCTTTTCGTATCGCTCGTCGGGTTGACGCAGGTATAGCTTTGCAAGGACTTGCCCTGCCTCCACCGGGTGACCCAACCTGGCTTCGTACCGCAGCGCGACCTGTTCATCCAGAGCTCCCTTCACACCCTCCGGACGGCTCGCCTCGGCGAGTAGCAGTCCGAGCTCCCGAGTCGCGACATTGGACAGATACCCACTGCGGGAGGCTTCGCACGTCACCTCGTGGGGCGCCGGCTCGAGATTTGGAGCCGCCAGCCATTTCTCATTGGCACCCTGAGTTGCCGCCCAGAGGTCGAACGTCTCTCGCGCCCGCCCATCGACAACGAGATCCTCGAAGTCCTGGCGCCCAACCGAGCTCCCAGCCAGCTCGGCAAGGTCCGTGGCCAGCTCGAATACCACCTTCATGACTTCTCGAGGTCCCTCTCCCTCGAGGCACTGGAGCGCTTCGAAGACTTCCATGCTGTGCCCAGCCCAATCCCCGAGAGGCTGACTCATGTCGGTGACCAGGGCACTGGCCCGGCAATCCAGCGAAGCGCAGGTCTCCACCAGCCGGCGGGCCAATTCGACAGCCCTGTCAGGCTCGGGCATGAACGCACCGTCACCCGTCTTGACATCGAAGGCGACCGCCTCTGCACCCGTAGCCAATTTCTTCGAGAGTATGCTGGCGACGATCAGAGGCAGGGAATCGACAGTTGCGGTTCGGTCGCGCAGAGCATAGAGACGGCGATCTGCGGGGGCGATATCCACGGTCGCCACCCCGATTGCCATACCGGTGCGCTGCACGGTTTCCAGGCATCTGGCACGGCTCAACTCCAAATCGAGACCCGGAATGACCTCGAGCTTGTCCGCGGTTCCCGCGGTATGCCCCAGGCCGCGGCCGGTCAACATGACGATCGGGATTCCAGCCGACGCCATCAGGGGCGCCAGTACCAAGGAGACCTTGTCCCCGACTCCCCCAGTGGAATGCTTGTCTACGACTCCGGGAAGTTCGCTTGCGAGGTCCCAGCAATCCCCGGATTGCATCATTGCCAGAGTCAGGCGATGGGTCTCTTCCTGATCCAGCCCGCGGATAGCCGCCGCCATGAGGAAGGCAGCGAGCTCCGCTTCGCTCCAACTGCCGTCACTCGCACCAGCGACAATCGCCGCCAGATCGTCGGTGCCCAACGCGAGACCGCGTCTCTTCCGAGCCAAGATCTGGTAGGGGCTGCTCACCGTCTGGATCGAAGCAAGGCTGGCACTAGATCCCGGCCAGCGGGTTGCCAGCGGCGCCCGCTCCCAACTCGGCCCTGGCCTCTGCCGCATAGATCGACTGTGGATGCTCGTCCAAGATCTGCTGCATGGTCTGGCGCGCATCTGGCACCAAACCGAGCTCACGCTGGGTCAACGCCAACTGGTAGAGGAGAACGTCCTTCGGCAAATCGGTCTCGGGCTCCTCCAGTAGCGCTCGAATCTGCGTCACCAGCTCCTGCCCACGGCCCTGAGCTCTATCCACCGACATCAGATTCAAGCGAACCTCGGAGGCCAGCATGTGGTCACCCTGAGACTCGAGAAACTCCTCCCACAGCTGTCTTGCACCCTCCAGATCCGCTGAGCGAGCGGCCATCTCTCCGAGATATGCCTTCGCGATTGCCGCCGCGTCGGAGCTACCGTAGTCGCCCACCACGAGCTCGAATTGCCTACGAGCCTCCGCGTCGCGGGTGATTGCGTCTCCATAGGTGGGGTTCGTCGAGGCCGTCGGCTCTGACACATCGACAATCTCTGCCGAGTAGATCCGAATCGCCCGGGCCAACTCTTCACTGGCCTTGGACTCTTTGCGATCCAGGTAGCTCCAGTAGGCTGCGAAAGCGCCCATGACAAGGAGCACCAACCCGGCCAGCA
>JAUWSP010000360.1 GCA_030610025.1 Acidobacteriota bacterium
GCCCGCTTGAAGAAGCGCGGCGAGGGCCCCCATGACATCGTCGTCGCCGGCGTCCGCGAGATAGCCGTAGGCCGAGGGTGTGGTCTCCAGTCCTCCGGCTCGATCCTCCGGCTCGGCATCCAAGGACCAGTCTCCACCAGGCTTCGTCGCCGTCCAGTAGGACTCGACCCCATAGAGGAGCGGCAGTGACCAGGCGGTGGTGTCATACAGCCGCGAGCCATCACCACGCTCGATGGACTCGCGCTCCTTCTGAAGGGCGGAAGAGGACATGGGGACGTGGGGGTCCAGCAGCACACTCGCCAGCGGCGAGGCGGGCTGGTCCAGAGGCACCATCCAGGTGCCCGCAGGAAGGTCCTGAGTGCTCTCGCGACCGGTGCGAGCATCCCGAAGGCCGGAGAGGTTGATGATGGCCTCCGACCGATAAACCTCGATGCCCTGTCGTCTGAGAAGCCGAGCTAGAGTGTCAGTTCTTTTCGGATGGCGCCCTGGAGGCAGGAGCCATGCGCGAGCGGGACCTTTGGGAGATGTGATCGCAGCTCTCCGGGCACCGATGAAGTCGTCGAGGAACTCCTGGCGATTGGCTGCCAGGGACTCGAGATTCGCCACGGAGCTTGTCACCTGGTGCTCCACGGCTTCACCATAGGTTCGCACCGAGCCGTCCTGGCGCCGAACGAGCGTGCCGTCGGTACCGGACATCTCGTAGAGAATTCCGAGCGCTCCTAGGTAGGCTGGCCACGAAGATCCGTAGCCGGGGAAGAACTCCTCATTCCATTCGCCGCTGTAGTAGCTGTACCCCCTTTCATCCAGCGCCTTGGCTTGATCAGCAGCGAAGCGACCCCACCACTTCTCACTGTAGTCGGGGAGCAGCGGATTGAACGGCTCCCGCGGAGGAGAAAAGAGATAGGTCGAGTCGTTCCCCATCTCATGACAGTCGAGGACAATCTGGGGATTCCAGCCGGCCAGGACCTCGGACCGCGCGCTTTCGGGCTGCACCATGGAGAACCAGTCCCGGTTGAGGTCGAAGAGATAGTGGTTGCCCCGCCCCCAGGGCCAGACGGTGGTGTGGGACAGGTCGTCCTGGTCCGGGTTGGGGATCTTGTGGGCGAAGGCTGCGGTCTGCGCGAGAAATCTCTCGCGGCCGTCGGGATTCTCCATCGGGTCGATGAGGACGACGAGCCCATCACGCACTGCCCGCGCCCGTTGGTCTTCACCGGCTATCAGCCAGTAGGCCAGTGAGGCTGCGGCGTCGGTGCTCGACAGCTCGTCGCCATGGATCCCGTAGGCCATCCAGGCCACCGCCTTGGCGCCGGCTACGGCATCCGTATCGTCAGCCGCGCTTCGTCCTCTGGGATCCAGCCGGTGGGCGTGGTCGGTCCGAAAGTCTTCGAGCCCTGCAATGGTCGTCTCATCGCTCACCGCCAGCAGCACCAGAGGTCTGCCTTCGTGACTGTAGGCATAGGTCTGGAGAACGGCCCGCGGCGAGGCGTCGGCTAGCGCTTCGAAGTAGCGGAGAACTTCCCCGTGCCGCAGAGGTCGACTGGCGGTCTCGACTCCTGTCACGGCTTCCTGTGTCGGGATCGAGGTATCGAAGGAGGCCCAGGGGAGAAGCTCGTCGATCGATATGCCTTCCATCTGCTCCAGCGAGGTACTGCTGTGAACAGGAATGGCTGCCAGCACGAGAACGAGTGGAGATAGGAGACGAGTGAGCTTGGACATGAGTTTCCTCGGATCGTTCTTCAGACGGTAGTTGTAGGTAGTGATTCGTCGAGGTCGGGGAAGCTCATAGTATCCGAGTCGTGATCGGATCCTCATTCGTGCTTGACAGCTGGAACGTCTGTTCATAGGGTCGACAAACCTGGACCCGCAAGACAGAAACAGGGGTAGTTGAGGAGGTCGTTCAAGTTGATGAAATGGCTGAAGCGTTCAGGTCTGGCCAGGTTGGAGGAGAGAGATGACTGAAGAAACACAGAGCGTCATGAAGCGCCTTCGCGAATCGACACGAGATCTGCACGATGCCGCCGAGCATCACGATTTCCAGCGGGCCTTTGCCCAGGGCTCTTTGCCCCGGGATCGCTATGTGGGCTATCTGGGTCAGATGTACCTGGTGCACAAGGCCCTCGAAGGGCAGCTTCGAAATGCGGCCGAAAGCTCCGAGGCGATTCGCTCGGTCGTCGACGAAAGGCAGTATCAGGTTCCCTACCTGGTGGAGGATCTGGAGTTCTTCGACGTCGATCCCGACTCCATCGAACCCTTGCCCGGAACTCGGCGTGTAGTCGACGAGATCAACCAGATGGCCTCTGAGCCGGCTTCGCTGCTCGGGCTGCACTATGTGCTCGAGGGCAGCAACAACGGCTCACGTTTCATCGCCCGCGGGTTGATGTCGGCCTACGGTCTGACGCCAGGCCCTGGCTTGCGATATCTCGACCCTTATGGTGACGAGCAGCGGGAGCGCTGGCTCGCTTTCCGGGCGACCATGGACGAGGTCGGTTTCTCGCAGGAGGACTCCGACCGGCTCCTGGAAGCCGCTCGCCACATGTTCCAGAGCATCGTCGACATCAGCGATGATCTGCTGGCCGAGGCTGTCTCCTGACCCGGTCGCCCTCTTCGCTGACAGCCTTTCCCTGTACGATGTCCTGACAAGGCCTCGACGGCCTGGAGGGAGATCATGGCACCCAGGAGCTCGAATCTCCGCCGTCGCCTGGAGCTTTGGGACGGTGGCCGGGATCTGCACGATCTCAGGCGGTATCGTTCGCGATTGGCCGAGATCGACCGTCTCGAGCCCCAGCTGAAACGGCTCGACGACAACGCCCTACGACAAACCTCGAAGCGGCTCGGCAGTCAGGTTCGGGGAGGCTCTTCCCCTGACCAGATTGTCGAAGAAGCTGCCGCCCTCGTTCGGGAGGTTGCCTGGAGAATTCTGGGGCAGCGACCCTTCGAGGTTCAGATTCTCGCCGGGCTGGCCATGCACGAGGGTCGGCTCGTCGAGATGGCAACTGGTGAAGGCAAGACCCTCACTGCGGTGCGACCCGCCTATCTCGCTGGCCTGACCGGCCGCGGAGTCCATGTCCTCACCTTCAACGACTACCTGGCCCGTCGCGATGCGGAGTGGATGGGTCCGATCTATCGCTTCCTGGGACTCGACGTCGGCTGGGTGCGTGGGGGCATGACTCCCGCCGAACGGCGAGACGCTTACGGCTGCGACGTCACTTATGCGACCGCGAAGGAGGCGGGTTTCGATCTGCTGAGATCGCATCTCGCATCCGAGTCCGGGGAGATCGTGCACAGACGCTTTCACCTGGCCATAGTCGATGAAGCGGACTCGATCCTCATCGACGAGGCGAGGGTTCCCCTGGTGATCGCGGGGGTGCTCGGCTCTCCGGAAGAAACCCCATACGGTCTGGCAGAGCTGGTGGATCGACTCGACCCACTCGAGCACTTTTCGACCGATGAGTACTCCCGGAACATCGAGCTCACGGCGTCGGGCATCGACCGGGTGGAAGCGTCGCTGGGCTGTGGCAACCTCCTGGACGCACAGAACCTGGGGCTCCTGACGGGCATCAACTGTGCGCTGCATGCCAAGGAGCTGCTTCGCAAGGACGTGGACTACATCGTTCGCGATGGCCGGATTCAGCTGGTCGACGAGCTCACCGGCCGGGTGGTGGAAGACCGACATTGGCCCGACGGCTTGCAGGCCGCGCTGGAGGCCAAGGAGGGGCTAAAGCTCCGTCCGGAGGGCCGGGTCCTGAGCTCCATCACCCTGCAGCACTTCGTCCGGCTCTATCCGAAGCTCGCCGGGATGACCGCCACTGCCAGCCAGGCAGCCGAAGAGCTGAGCAGGACCTACGGAATGGAAGTAGTGGTCATCCCCCAGAACCGGCCGTCGATTCGGATCGACCATCCCGATGTGGTCTTCACCCACCGTTTGGCCAAGCATCGGGCGCTGGTCGAGGAGATCGGGCGGGTACATGCCACCGGCAGGCCGATCCTCGTGGGCACGGCGAGCGTCAAGGAATCCGAGGAGCTCGCCGGTCTGCTGCGACACTCCGGCATGGAGACTCAGGTCCTCAA
>JAUWSP010000123.1 GCA_030610025.1 Acidobacteriota bacterium
CCCAGGTCGCGACCGTCCGAGGCTTCCCGCTGAAGACGGTCAACGTCTCCACTACGACCAACAAGAAGGGCAAGTCGATGCAGACCACCTCGACGACCGAGGTGACCACACTGCGTGAAGAGTCGATCCCCGGCTCCACCTTCGGGTGGCCCGACCATTACACCGAGGGAGAAATCCTTCCTGTGGTGCCGGAAGGCTACGACCAGCAGGGTGATGCCCAGGACGAGGGCGGCAAGAAGAAGGGCCTCAAGGGCCTCTTCAAGCCTGGCGGTTGATCGACTCGACTAACTCGCTGGTTTCGAAGCTCTAGGAAGGCGACGCACCTAAGACGGAGGCCGACATCATGTTCCGACGAACTCTAGCTTGCGCACTGATCCTCACCCTTTCCTGGACAGGTTGGGCCTGGGCTGCCGGCCCAGCCTTCGCCCAGGAGCCGCCAAAGCAGCTTTCGTACGAGGAAACGATGGCGCGACTGGACCGTTTCATGGAGCTCATCGAAGAGCTGCGCTCCCATGTCGACCGCAGTCAGTTCGACCTCGATGCCCTCCTCGACAAGCTCGACTACGACGCTGACGGCATCATCAAGTTCGTCAACGAAGAGATCTACTTCGAGCAGTACCCAGGACTGCTGCGCAGCGCCCACGGGACGCTGATGAGTCGGGCAGGAAACAGCCTCGACCAGTCGGTGCTCCTGGCCAGGTTGCTGAAGGACGCGGGATATGAGGCTCGAGTCGCCCGCGGAAAGCTGCCTCGGGAGGAGGCAGAGCTACTCATCGCCGAGATTCCCAAGCCAAGAACCAGTGTCGGTATTTTCGTTGATGGTTCCGCTGCTGAACAGATATTCGCACAACTGACTTCACTAGCCGGAATTCCCGAGACCGCAGCCAAGATCGAGTTGGAAGACCTCACTCGACACGGTCTCGACGAGGCCACAAGCTTGCACGCTGCCGCTCGCCAGGAAGCGGATTCGATCCAGAGGAAGCTGGAGATCGTCGGTGGTCAACTCGATCGCCGTGAATCGCTGCAGGAGATTCAACAGGAAGCGCGCGACTACTTCTGGGTGCTGTACAGACCGGACACATCTGCATGGCGGGATATTCATCCAGCCTTTGGCAGCACCGGACACACGCCGGAGGTAGATGCCGACGAAAGCTACTCGGATGGAATCCCAGAAGCACTGCAGCATAGGGTGAGGCTCCAGGTCTTTCTGGAAAGGTCGATCGGGCAGTCCGTCGAGAAAGTTCCCCTCTCCGGTCCTTGGGAGCGCCCGGCAGCGAATCTCATCGAGGCTCCGCTTGTGTACAACAACACTCCAGTGCGCCCACCTGGAGCAGTGGACTCTCTCCAAGGCCTGTTTTCCGACAGTGACGTTTTCGTTCCCACTCTGAATGGCGTTGCTGCATCAGACCTTGCCTTTGACGTCGTAGGAAACACGATCCCAATGATGGCTGTTCAGGACGCCGCCTCCGAACTCTTCAGGAATATGTCAGACAAGACAGATCAAGCTTCTTCAGCGATTGCGAATCTCGGCGCAGCATCAGAGACCGGCAAGACCTCCGCCAGAGAGCTTCGCGCTCTGTGGGTGAATCTCGACCTGACGGCGCCAGACGGCAGGAAACGGTCTTATAGGCAAGACATTTGGCCCCGCCGTGGGATGAGATGTGGTGGATCCGAAATAGGCCCGGAGTGTTCGAAGACTGACCGGATATCCGCAATTCGCCGGACTCTCGCCTCCCAGATTTCGTTGGCCGTTGCAACCGGCTCTTTCCCGGCCACCTATGTTCTAGACAAGGTACTCGAACGAATTATCGACAATCGAACCCTGCTACAGCTTCAGCTCGACCCCCAGCGCGCCTCAGATCTCGAGGAGTGGTCGCATCTCGAGGGTGTGGACACGAACTGGCTCGGCTACCTTCCCTTGTTTGATGCCTTTGATCACTCCAGAAGCCAGGCCCGCATCTACCGCGGCGTTCCATCTCTGGTGGCATTTCGACAGGCGATCAACGACCAAGGCCAGCTAAGCCTCTCGCTCGACGTCATGACCAACCTCAAACGGGCAATCAAATCAACAGCAACCGGTCCCGCATTGGCTCAAAGCGAGCTCATCGCTGAAGGGGTGTGGGAAACACTAATGGAGAATCTCTTTCTGGCGAATAGCCAAGAGACTGCACTGAATCGTGCGCTCCCCATCTCTCGGAGCGGAGCCACTCTTGAAGAAGTCGCGGTGGTCCACGATATCTCTGGCATCTCAAGTCTCAACTTGAGTGATGAAGCAAGGCATTCGCTCGAACGAGATCTAACACAAGGCTATTCCGTGATACTGCCCAAAGAGAGCGATTTCGTCTCGGAACAACAGGTCGAGTGGTTTCGAGTCGATCCAAGAACGGGTGAGACCCTGGGAATGGCTGTCGACGGTCGAGGCGGCGCATTGGAGTATCTCGGAAAACTCCTGGTCGGAATCGTCCTTGTCGCGCCCATCTACGTTGCCGGCTGTCTACTTCTAGGAGGTGAACTGAGCTTCTGTGTCTTGGCCGTGGGAAAGACCGCTGCGGTCATTGGGGTAGGAGCTGTTGCCGTCGCCTTATCGGTTTTTGGGGCAATCACTTTTACCCCCTCCGAGGCCTATTGATCTGTCAACCAACTTGCTAGAACCCTCCATTTCGAAGAGCCGTCACTGGGTCCATCTGTTTTCTGTAACCTTGCTCGTTTGTTGTGTCCGAGACAATGAGTTTTGAGACATTGAACACTGGGTGTCGCCTCAGCGCCGTTGACACCACAGGCTGAAGATCACGGGTGAGAGCTAGCAAAGGTGATCGGTGGCGGTTTTCCCCCTCGAATACGTTTGGGAAGATAGAAGCCATCTCTCCGAGTGAGGACTGTTTCAGGATGCATGCACTGACCAGAGCTCGAAGCGTCTGCCTGACGACCCTACTCCTGCTTCTTGGGTCCCCGCCCGCCTTCGCTCAACCCGCGGTCTACGAGGTCGAGCCCAACAACACCCCGGCCGAGGCCACCGAGATCTCGGGTGAGGTGGTGATCATCGGAACGATGGAGAAGGAGGACCAGGACGGCTACAAGTGGACCGTCTCCGATGTCGATGCGCAGAAACGCTGGACTTTCGAGCTTCAGGGGATTCCCGGCAAGCTCACGGTCGTCGATGTCATTCGACTGGAGTATGCCGACAACGGCGTGGACGTCACCGGGCAGAAGAAGCTCTTTACCCTCGGCAGCCGTGACGGCACGAAGCCAGGGCTGGCAGAGGACCTGATCTTCGAACCGGGCGAGTACATCCTCGGCGTCGCCCACGGCGGTGGTGGCGGCGGCGCTTACAGGCCACCGATCGAAAGTGTCAGCTTTGGCGAAGGTGGAGGCCCGCCAGCGACCGACACGGAGGCAGGCGGCTACCGGCTGGTCATCCGCGAAGGCAGCAAGCTCATCCTCGATCAGAAGCCCGAAGACCGCGAGAGCAAGGAGACGGCGCAAAGCCTACGGCTAAATGCCGAGGAGGCTGCCTATCTCGAGAGCTCGGAATCTTGGTTCAAGATCGACATAGCCGAGAAGGAGAGCTCTCAGCGGTGGGACATCAATGGCCAGTTGCCGATCGGGAGGCAGGTGAACGCAGTCCTGCGCGCTTCTGATGGCTCCGAGTTGGCCCGCACCTCATCCGACAGGACCGGCAAATTCGGATTTCCCGATCTGGGCCTCGAATCCGGAACCTACTATGTCGAAATCGCTGGGAGGGGCACTGGCAGCATCCGGGCGCTAGCCATTCACTCCGTCGGTCAGCGCATCGAGGGCGCTGAAGCCGAGCCGAATGACAGCTGGCAGCTCGCCAATCGAACGAATCTGAGCCAGTCAGTCACCGGTCGCATGGGCTCCAAGGGTGAGTCAGACTATTTTCTCGTCACTCTCGACGAGGCTACGACCGATCACGTCCTGGCCCTGAAGCTCGAAACCGCAGCCGACCAGCAGATCCAGCTGTGCCTGCTCGACCACCGGGGCCAAAGATTGCAATGCCGCACTGCCAAAGGCACGGTCGAGTTACCCGATCTGGTGTTGATCCCCGGCCAATGGGGATTCGTCGCCGAACGTGGCCCCGAGGCGGCCGAGTACAGCGTTACCCTGATGAAGTCGGGCTCCGTCCAGCCCGGCATCGAGGCCGAGCCCAACGACAAGGTCGAATACGCCTCTAGCGTACCTTCCAACAATCGCATCAAGGGACGCTTTTCGGGGCAGGACGACGACTTCTACAAGATCCTGGTCACCGAAGAGCCCCAGCTCTGGCGCTTTCAAGTCATCGGTGAAGAAATCCATGAGCTCGCCTATCACGACGCTTCCGGAATCCAGAGCCAAAGCTACCGTATCCCCAAAGGGCAACGGCGAGTGCGTCTGGATAACGTCTTCCTGATGCCTGGGGTTCACCACATCCGGGTCACTGGTCGGGACGGTGGTACCTATACCTTGCTCGCCCGAGCCATCGGGCCACCGGATCCGAACGGTGAGTTCGAGCCCAATGACGACACCAGCCGCATGCAGCCGCTGCGCATCGGCCAAACCCGTACGGGGCTACTCGAAGACCCGGCGGATCGAGACAACTACCGCTTCCATCTCGCGCACTGGGATCGCATCCGGCTTACCCTCGAGCCGCCTCCTGACGGAGCCATGCGGGCCGACCTCTTTTGGGACGGCGTCCGCTTCAAGGAGTACAACAATCCGCAGACCGGAGACAAGGTCGTGCTCGAAGGAGTCTTTCCACCCGGCGACTATCGTCTGCTACTCGCCGCCAAGAAGACCAGCGAAGCCGACTACAAGGTCAACCTCGAGCGTCTCGAGCGTTTCGGCTGCCCGGTTGACTGCGAGCCCAACGACAACATCGCCTTCGCCAGCCCTTTGCCAGCGACCCACATCGTCGAAGGGCGCGTCAACGAGTGGCGCGATGCGGACTGGTACGAGCTGCCGAGGCTCGACCGGCCCACGGAATTGACCCTTGCCATGGAGACCCGACGCAACATCTCGGTCGTTGACAATCACGATGGCAGCTCGCTCGTTGAATGGGACAACGATCAGCAGGTCTATCGAGGGACGATCCCCGCCGGTACCCAGACCTACCTGCAAATTCAGGCATGGGGTGAACCGCCCTACAAGATCCAGCTGAATTTCGAAGGTGGGCCTGACGCCGCCCCGGAACCCTCCGCCCTACCTCTCGAGCTTGTTGTCGGCCTCGACACCGACAGAGTCTCCGCCTATCGGCAATACGGCCAGGTGGTCGACGGTCAGCTGACTCTGAGCAACACTGGTTCGGCACCTTTGACTGTCGATCTCGAAGCCGCGATTAGCGACTACCGGTGGCGGGTAGGCATGGACCGGACCTCGGTCACTGTGCCGGCAGGTGGCAAGAAGACGGTCCCAACGAGGGTGCACGTGCCGGCCGATGCCTGGGCCGACTGGCCGGCGAGGATCAGTGTGCGAGCCCAGGCGCCGGACGGTGGGCAGGTCGAAGCGTACAAGGAGATCGAGGCCGGCCGCGAAACGGCACCTGTTCACCCGGTGCGAGCCTGGACGCTTCCCGACGAGCTCGTGGGCGGTTTCAACGTGGCCTGGAGCCATCTGGGCGGTCGCTGGACCGGCAAGGAGGACTCGAGCGTCGGGAGCGGCTTTCCAGAGCTCTTCGACGGCATGGCAGTCAAGAATCAGGGCCTGCAGCTGCGCGGCCGCTACAAGGGAGACCTGGCCGAAGTCACGGTCGAGCTCGCCGGCGGCCAACCTGTCGAGGTAGCCGGACTGGTTCTCAACCTGTTGGCCTTCAGCAGTACCCAGCACTATCTCCGCAACGTTGATTTCCTGCTGTCGCTCGATGGACAGGAATTTACCCAGGCCTATCAGGGCGAGCTCCTGCCCATCAAGGCCGAGCAGGCATTCGTGCTCGAGCAACCAACTAAGGCCCGTTTCGCGCGACTACGAATCGAAGAGACCTTCGATGGTCGGCCTCGCTCCTCGGCGACTCTGGGCGAGCTCGAGGTCATCGCGAAACCGGGCATCGACATCTCGGGAGGGAAGGGCTTCAACCTGGCTGATCCCACCCTCGGCGGTCATGTGGTCTGGTCGCGGCCGCAAATCACCCACAGCAACTGGGACTCCCACATGCTGCAAGCGGACGAACAATTCGATCAGCGACGGCTCGAGCCTGGGCAAGACCTCGAATGGGTCATCGGCTTTCATCACGACCGGGCGGCTCAGATCACCCGCCTCGAGTGGAGCAACTCACCGAAGGCGTCAGCCGACCGAAAGATAGAAAAGGTCTTTTTGGCGGTAAGTCTCGAGTCACCGGTCGGCCCCTGGCTACCGATGGGTGATTGGGACCTTTCCACCGGTGGCGCACCGGCAGTTCTTTCGCTGGACGAGCCGACCTGGGCCCGCTTCATCAAGTTCTCGGTTGCCGCGCCCAGCCAACAGAAGACCCATGCCCTTCCCGAGGTTCTCAGCATCTGGGAGCGGCCGACAGAAAGCGAATATCGATCGATCCTGACTGAATGGGGCTTCGCCAGCCAGGAGGCGATCTACGAGGCGCTACGGGATGTCGAGGTCGAGGAGCCCTTCCGAGTCGCCAGCAACAGCTCGAAGCCGAAGGCCGCAGCCCTCGAGGCCGCTCACAGAGTGACTGGTCAGGTCGTCCTCGGTAAACACGAGAACTGGTACAAGGTGAACCTGCCGGCGGGCGAGAACACCCTCACCCTCGACCTGGGCGGAGATCCAACCGTGCGGACAGTCGTCACCGCCGAGACCACGAGTGGTGAACCCCTCCCGACGCGCAAGATCTCGAACGCCAGCTTGCCAGCGCGCCACACCTACGAGGTGGTAGCCGATCCGGGTTCGACCGTCTTCCTCGAGATCGAAGAGCCGCCTCGCAACGTGGTCTTCCTCTGGGACACGAGCGCCAGCGTTGGTGCCTATCTACCGGTTATCTACAACTCCCTGATCGCCTACTCGGAAGACCTGGTGCCGGGGCGCGATGCCGCCAATCTCATGCCGTTCGGGGGCCACCTGCTCCTGCGCGACTGGTATGGCGAGCCCTACATCCTGCAGACCGTCCTCAACGACTACCCGCGAAAAGAGAGCTCCAGCGAGGCCGAAGGGACCCTGGCCAAGGCCTCGAAGGCCCTGGCTCCTCGCGCCGGCACCAAGGCGATCGTCATGGTGACAGACGCCGCAACGGGCCGTGACGCGGCGGTGTGGGACGAGTTCCAGGAAGTCCAGCCCCGCGTTTTCGGTCTCGGGGTGAGCTCCGAAGGCGCCCTGGGACGTCACCCTGCGCGGGAACAAGATCTCATGCAGGATTGGTCGCGGGTCAACGGCGGGCACTACACCCACTTGCTCAACGAAGGCGAAATGGAGATCGCCTTCGACCGCGCGGCCACCCTGTTGCGCCGGCCGGCCGATTACACGCTCGCGGTCACCACTTCCTTCAAGGAAGAACCCGGACCGGGATCACTGCGGGTGGTTGCAAAAGGCGGTGACAGCATCGGTGGCGGTGCGGTCG
>JAUWSP010000229.1 GCA_030610025.1 Acidobacteriota bacterium
CCCAGGTCGCGACCGTCCGAGGCTTCCCGCTGAAGACGGTCAACGTCTCCACTACGACCAACAAGAAGGGCAAGTCGATGCAGACCACCTCGACGACCGAGGTGACCACACTGCGTGAAGAGTCGATTCCCGGCTCCACCTTCGGGTGGCCCGACCATTACACCGAGGTCGAAATCCTTCCTGAGGTGCCGGAAGGCTACGACCAGCAGGGTGATGCCCAGGACGAGGGCGGCAAGAAGAAGGGCCTCAAGGGCCTCTTCAAGCCAGGTGGTTGATCGGAAGAGAGATTCGAGTACCTCGGGCACCTTGGTACGACGAGGAGAGCAGCAGCGCGCTGATTGCGGACAGGCCATTCGCGTCCATCACGGTAGAGATGGCGATAGCGGCGAGAGTACCAGCCAGGGGACGAGTCACCATCACTGCGGGTGCTAGACTTCGCCGTCAACACTTCAGACTATTGAAGGAGGTCTGTACCGTTCGCTTCGAGGGAACGTGCCATGATCCGACTGACACTCGCCATTCTTGCGCTCTTGGTGTCTGCCCTGCCCGCCGATGCCCAGTTCAACCTCAATAAGCTGAAGAAGGCCGCCGATACGGCGCTGGACGTGGCTGAGACGGTCGACGACTTCACTTTTTCCGAAGCCGAGGAAATCGAGCTGGGCCTGGCCATCAGCAATCGGATCCGGGCCCGCTACGGAGTAGCCCAGGACCCCGAGGTAACGCGGTACATGAGTCTAGTGGGAGCCACAGTGGCACAGAAGAGTGGCCGGCCCTCGATACCCTGGCAGTGGATCGTCCTCGATTCCGATGTCGTCAACGCCTTCGCCGCTCCCGGAGGCTACATTCATGTGACCCGCGGCGCCCTGGCGGTCATCGGGAGCGAAGCGGAGCTGGCTGGGGTGCTGGCTCACGAGGCCGCTCATGTCACCCGCAAGCACACCTTGAAGGCCCTCCAGAAGTCCACAGGGATGGAGCTGGCCCAGAACCAGGCTTCGTTCACGATGGGCTCCGCCCTTTTCGAAGCGGTAGCCGATCAGGCGGCCAAGGCTGTACTCGCCGGCTTCGGCCAGGCCGAGGAGCTCGAGGCCGACAAAGTGGGCGTGGAGATTGCGGCCCGGGTCGGATATCGAGCAGCTGGCCTCACCAACTTCCTGGGAACCCTGAATACGATTTCGCCAGGCACCGCTTCGTCTTCGGCCCTCTTCCGCTCACACCCCGAGACCGACGAGCGCGTCAAGAAGCTCGACAAGACGATCAAGAAGAACCACCTGGATGACGGAGTCTGGCTGGCGGAGCGCTACGCTTCTTCTGTGACCTACGACGCGGCCCTGGCAAGCACTGGCGGACCCTCTGTGGTTGGTGGGCGTGGCGTCGCCGGCTCGACAGATTCCGAAGCGACCGCCGAAGAAGAAGCTGCGGAAGATGAGAAAGGGGACAAAGGGAAGTTCTCTCTCGCCAAGCTCGCCGACCCATTCGCGATGGGTAGTGAGGAGGAGTCAGCCGAGGTAACGGGTGCCGGGGCGGGGCGGGCCGTGGGCGAGGAGACCGGCGAAGAGGAAGGCGGCGTCAAGAACACCGAGATCGTCGAGATCAGGCTGGTCCCCGGCGAGCTCGTAGCCTTCCAGAAAGAGGGCGGACTGAACTAGGGTCCTCCCCGTGAAGAGGCCATCCAAACAGACAGCCTTGGTGGCGCTTGCAGTGGCTTGCGCCCTGCTCGGCCTTCTCGCGAGCGAAACCTCCTTTCTCCGCACGCTGGAGCTCAAGACCCTGGATCTACGGTTTCGCCTGCTGGGCGACCAGGGCGCGGCTTCAGCCGACATCGTTCTGGTCGCCATCGACGACGCCAGTCTCAAGACGCTCGAGCCGGCGGTGGGTCGGTGGCCGTGGCCGCGAGACGCCCACTCCGTCCTGCTCGGCTATCTGCAGCGTGCCGGAGCCCGATTGGTGGTCTTCGACCTCCTCTTCCTCGAGCGGGATGCGCAGAACCCCGATGGGGACGCTACCTTTGCCGAGGCGACCGAGCAGGCAGGCAACGTCGTCCATTCCGTTCACCTCGGAAATCAACAGATCGCTGAGACTCCGTCCGATCTGCTGACCAGAGCTTCGATTCCCTCCGCCGGAGGCTTCGATTCCTTCGCGGGCATCGACTTCCCCCTCGAAGGGATTGCGCGAGGCGCCACGAGCCTGGGGCACGTAGCCATGGCATTGGACCAGGACGGCCCCTGGCGGCGCTACCTGCTTCTCGCCGGACATGAAGGGCGGCTCCTGCCCTCAATCGCGTTGAGCAGCGCTCTGGCGAGTGAAGGGATCCCTCTGGACTCGCTCCGCGTGGAAGACCGCGAGGTCCAGGTTGGCGAGGCCGAGATTCCGCTCGACGCGGATTGGCGTCTGCCCATCTGGTTCAACGGTGGTCCCGGTACCTACAGGAAGTACCCTTACGGCCAGCTTTTCTACTCCGAGCTGCAGCTTCGTGAAGGTCAGGAGCCGGGTCTCGATCCCGACCTCTTCGCCGACAAGATCGTCATCGTCGGGCTTTCAGCGGCGGGCCTGCACGACATCTTCACAACACCCTACAGCGGCGGGCGAGGGGAGCCGGGCGAGGGCCTCGGCAAGATGCACGGATTCGAGATTCACGCCAACGTGATCGACGATCTGCTGCATGGACGATTCCTGCACGAGGCTCCCGCGTGGCAGTGTCTGGGGGTCGTTCTATTGGTGGCCTCGGTCACGGTCGGGCTGACGCTCTACACCGGCTTGGTTACTGCGTTGACTGGCGCAGCGATCGTGCCGTTGGTCTACCTCTCCTTGGTCCATTGGGGCTTCAGCCACCGATACCAGTTGCCCGTGGTTTCAGTGATGCTCTCCTGGGCGCTCGCGCTGACCGCGGGTCTCGTCTACCAGTACTGGGTGGAGTCGGCCGAGAAGCGCAAGGTCAAGCGGATCTTCTCCCGCTACGTCTCCCCCGACGTTTACCAGGAGTTGCTGGACAATCCCAACGCTGCCTCCCTGGGCGGCACTCGTCGAGAGATGAGCGTGCTGTTCTCCGACCTGCGGGGCTTCACCACCTTTTCCGAAGGACGCTCACCCGAAGAGGTCATCGAGCAGCTCAACGAGTATTTCGCCGCCATGGTGGAGGTCGTCTTCGCTCATCGCGGCACCGTGGACAAGTTCGTGGGCGACATGATCATGGCTCTCTTCGGGGCTCCCCTGGAGGATGCCGATCACGCCGACAACGCCGTACGGTGCGCGCTGGCCATGCAGCAAAGCTTGGCAAGGCTCAACAAGACCTGGCGAAACGAGGGCCGCCCCGAGCTGGCCAGCGGCATCGGCATCAACAGCGGCGAGATGGTGGCGGGGAACCTGGGCTCGGAGAAGATCCAGAGCTACACCGTGATCGGCGACAACGTGAATCTCGGAGCGCGCATCGAGTCGCTTTGCAAGGAGTTCCACGCCGAAATCCTCACCAGCGAGCTCACTGAGGCCCGGCTCACCGGCGACTACTCCCTGGAAGAGCTCGGCGAAGTCACCGTCAAGGGCAGGACCCAGCCCGTCAAGATCTTCCGCGTACCCCTCTCGTCCTGAATCCTGCGTGATCGCTGCGGGAAAGAGGTCCTCTCGGAACCGACGGTGCCAGATCGGCCAAGGGGTCTCCTGGGTCGGAGGGGCATGGTCGGGTGAGGCCGCAGACTCAGGAGACCCCTTGGTCGATCCCATGCTCCCGGATACGCATCCAGGATCCGACGTGGGGCCCAAGCCCCCAATCCCTTCTCACTCGCCGTTGTAGGGGACGCCTTCGGTCATCCAGGTCGGGGCCGGCTCGCCTTTGAGGTGGTGGTCGAAGAACTGCATCATCTTGATCGAGTAGTCCACCTTGTTCGGGTACTTCTTCAGGTGGTGCGGCTCGCCGCGGTACTGCAGGAAAATGCAGTCCTTGTCCAGGCGCCGGCAGGCCAGGTACAGCTCGATGCCCTGATACCAGGGCACGGCCTCGTCCTCGTCTCCGAACTGGATCAGCAGCGGCGTCTCGATCCGGTCGGCGAAGAAGACCGGTGAATTCTCGATGTAGAGATCCAGGTCCTCCCAGAGGCTGGCGCCGATACGACTCTGCGACTGCTCGTACTGGAACTGTCGGGCTAGCCCCGAACCCCAGCGGATGCCGCTGTAGGCGCTCGTCATGTTCGAGACCGGTGCGCCGGCCACGGCTGCCTTGAAGATGTTGGTTTCGGTGACGACGAAGGCGGTCTGATAGCCACTCCAGGAATGACCGTGCAGGCCGATCGCGTCCGGGTCGGCCACGCCCATGTCGACGATCTTCTCTACGCCGGGGACCAGGCATCTCGTGGCGGAGGCTCCCGGCCGGCCGATCTCGAAACGAATGTCGGGCAGAAAGACGGCATACCCGTTGGAGGCGTACATCGGAAAGCTCGGTCGATGGTTGATGACCGGCTCGTTGAACTCGTTGAGGCGCTGCGAGAAGAAGCGGTAGTAGTAGATCAAGACCGGATAGCGCTTGTCCGGGTCGTAGTTCCCCGGCATGATCAGCACACCCTGTAGCGGGACCCCGTCGAGGCTTGTCCACTCCACGAGCTCGGCCTCGCCCCAGGCAAAATCGGCCACCTGAGGGTTGGCATCGCTCAGCATCTTGGGCTCACCGAAGCTCTCTTCCGAGAGGTCTGGGACCGTGGTCCAAAGATCGGGGTACTCGTCATAGCGCTCCCGAGTGAAGAGGATCCGGTTGGCATCTTCGGCTTTGGCCACGAAACCCACGAGGTGCCTGCCGGTTCCGAGCAGCTTGGTGGTACCTCTCTGACCGGGCCGCGCTGTGTAGAAGGCGTCGTGCTTTTCCTTTTGGTGATAGCCCTCGACGAGCAAGCGGGAGTCTGGCTCGATGACAGTCTCCTCTGGATCCATATCGACCAACCTGAACGTCAGCTCCTGCTGACGCCCCGCGCCCTCCGTCAGGTTGAACGGCTCGTTGCCGTCCGTGTCGATCTGCCAGATATCGTACTTGTCGTAGATGAAGATCGCGCTGTCGTCGGCCAGCCATTCGCTGAAGCCGTATCCCGGTGGGGCGTTCGGATAGTCGTGATCCTCGTCGGCGAAAGGAACGTCGAGCCCCGTCGTGATATTGCGCCGTTCTCCTGTCGCCACGTCGAAGAGGTGATAGTCCCCGTCGTGGTAGTACAGAACGAAGCCTCCGTTGGGCGACAAGGTCCAGTTGGGCTTCCAGTCCTCCTCCAAACGCTTGGCGACCAGGGTGCGCTCACCGTCGGTGAGGCTTACCGTGTAGATGTCGACAAAGGCGCCCTCCCAGGTGCGCTCCCTGAGATAGGGG
>JAUWSP010000460.1 GCA_030610025.1 Acidobacteriota bacterium
AGTGGCGTCGCCGCCTCCACCGACAGGGGCATCTCCGCGCCGTCGGCGAAGAACCGCTCGCAGCTCCACTCGGGCGTCCTGTGGATCAGCTCGAAGACCCGCTGGAAGGCGAGGCTCGACATGCCGACGTGGTAGCTGTTGGCGTAGGCCAGCGCCAGTGTGTACCGACTGTGGTGGGAGACCGGCAGTACCGGCCGCTCGAGACTCCGAATCTCGGCCCAGTACCGACGCGTGCCTGGTCCTGTCGGTCGATCTTTCATGGAGACGGAGCCTCGAACAACTCGAAGTCCTGGACGATCGGGAAAGGGGTCCCAGGACTCAGAGGGGCATGGTTGGGTGAGGCCGCAGAGTCCTGGGACCCCTTTTTCGATCGGCTCATGAGTCCGATTTGAGCACCGGCTACCTCAGATAGATCCTGGGGACCCGGCTGGTGATGGTGGAAACGATCTCGTAGTTGATCGTGCCCAGGGTCGTCGCCATCTCGTCTGCAGAAAGCATCTCGTCGCCTTGTCGGCCGAGGATCACTACTTCGTCGCCCACGGAAGCACCTGGCACCTCTCCGACATCGAGCAGGGTCAGGTCCATGCAGATCCTGCCGACGATGGGGACCCGCTGGCCTCCGACCAACATCTGACCCCGTGACGAGAGGCCACGCTTCAGACCATCCGCGTAGCCAACGGCGACCGTGGCGAGGTTCGTCGGCCGAGGCGTCTCATGGGTGATGCCGTAGCTGACACCAAAACCGGCTGGCACCTTCTTGAGCTGAACGACTTTGGTCTTCCACTCCATGACCGGCTTCAACCCCACTCGGCTCCGGTCGACGGCCGCCGACGGATAGAGCCCGTAGGTGGCGATCCCTGGTCGGACCATGTCGAGGCTCGAATCGGGCATGTCGATGAGGGCGGCGCTGTTGGCGGCATGACTCAGCGGAAACTCCAGGCCCTGCTGTCTCAGGCGATCCACGAGCTCCAGGAAGCGTTGCAGTTGCCGGTTCGCATAGGTCTTGTCCGCATGGTCGGCGGTGGCGAAGTGGGTGAAGAGACCCTCGACCTCGAGGCCTTGCAGGTTGGCGATCGTTTCGACCTCGGAGAGACGGTGATCAGCGGCACCACGCCCAAGTCCTTTCGCATCTGGACCCTCCGTCAGCAGGCCGAGCCGTCCCATCCCCGTATCGACCTTGATGTGGACGCGGGGGCGCTTGCCCCTAGTGACTGCCTCAGCCGCCAACGCCCCGGCAGTCGCCTGCGAGAAGACAGCCTGGGTCAGGTCGAGGTCTAGAAGGGTGTCGATCTCTTCAGCGGGCGTGAGTCCGAAGATCAGGATCGGGGCAGCGATTCCAGCCTCGCGGAGCTCGACGGCCTCATGGAGCCGGGCCACCCCGAGACAGTCCGCGCCCGACTCGAGAGCCACTCTCGCCACCGCCACTGCACCGTGCCCATAGCCATCGGCCTTGACCACGGCCATGAGACGTGCCTCCGAACTGGCGATACGGCACAGCTCGGCGATGTTGTGGCTATAGGCCGACAGATTGATCTCTACCCAGGTCAGCGGATTGTTCAAGACGTCTCCCTGAAGAAAATCGGCTCCCCCGCCGATTATCCCTGGGGGGGCCGGACGAGCGCCATGCAGCTCGCGTCGTGCATGATCGCCACGAGTAGGCTCGGCAGCGGCTCTTCCAAGTAGCCCTGGGCTATGCAGACTGCAATGACGCCGACTCGCTGCGCCACGATCCGCTGTTCAAGACCGTCTGCAAGCGTTCACTGCAAGACCCGGTGCGGCTATCGCTCTCTTTCACCCCGGTCTCGCGAATCGAGACCTTCGGCGCCTCGCGGGTGGGCTATCTGGCACTCTATCTCATGCTCATCGCCATCGGCGGCCCAAGCCGATCTCAAGAAAGCCCTCGAGGTCCCCCTCTATCCTGCAATCGGCGTGCTGTGGATCTCCGTCCACATGGCGGTTCTCATCCGGGCACCCTTGTTCTTCGTGGCAACCGGCAGCATGGCCAATATCGGCGGCCCGGTCTCGGCACCCGTGGTGGCCTCTGTCTTTCATCCGGCGCTGGCGCCGGTGGGGGTTCTCATGGGCGTCACAGGGTACATAATAGGCATCTACGGCAGCCTCCTCTGCGCCTGGCTGCTGTCGCTCGTAGCCACAGCTCTGGGCTTCTAATTCACATCTCAGGAGAGGTCAAGGACAATGACGATTCGCGTAATGCACGTGGGTTTGGGACCGATTGGAGTTGGGGTACTGCGTCAGGTCATGGCACGGCCAGGTTTCGAGATCGCCGCCGCGGTGGATATCGACCCGGACAAGGTCGGCTTGGACGTCGGTGAGATCCTGGGTCTCGAAGCGAAGACCGGCATAGCGGTACAGGGCGACCTCGAAGCTGCCCTGGCCAGTCACGACACCGATGTCGTGGCCCTGTGCACCGGGTCGACCCTTCCCGGGATCAAGTCCCAGCTCGAATCGATCCTCGGGGCCGGCCTACCCATCGTCTCGACGACGGAAGAGCTCTCGTTCCCACAGTTCTCGAACGAGACACTCACCGCAGAGATCGACCAGATGGCCCGCGAGGCCGGGGTGGCGGTCGTGGGCACCGGCGTCAATCCTGGCTTCGCCATGGATACTCTGCCCATCGTCCTGAGCGCCGCCTGCGAGCGGGTGGACTCGATCACCGTGGATCGGATCCAGGACGCCAGTGTCCGCCGACTTCCCTTCCAGAAGAAGATCGGGGCCGGGCTCGAGCCCGACGACTTCCGCCAGAAGGCCGATCGACTCGAGATCCGACACGTGGGACTGGCCGAATCCATCGCCATGATCGCTGCGGCCTTCGGGTGGAAGCTCGACCAGATCACCGACGTCATCGAGCCCAAGATCGCTGATGAGCCGGTGGCCAGCAACTTCATCTCGGTCGAGAAGGGCCAGGTCGCGGGCCTGATTCAAGACGGTGTCGGCTTCCGGGACGGAGAACCGATCATCCAGCTCCACATGGAGGCTTATCTAGGGGCTCCGGAGTCCTATGACGCGGTGCGAATCGAAGGCTCGCCGGCGATGTACTCGAAGATCGAAGGGGGCATTCCAGGAGACATCACCACAGCCTCGGTGACCGTCAACACCCTGCCTCGAGCCCTGGCCGCCCCTCCTGGCCTCCAGACGATGAGGGATCTGCCAATTCCTTCGTGGTGGTCGGGGTCGTAGGCGGCCAGGACGGTTAGTGGTAACGGGTCACTCACGCTCCTGTCTGGTCCAACCCTTCGGGGATCCCTGTCTATAGGAGGCCCGTCCGGGTGGCCCGCAGGCGGACGGCCTTTGAGACCCAGGGCAGATGAAAACGGTCTTGTGGAGGTCA
>JAUWSP010000592.1 GCA_030610025.1 Acidobacteriota bacterium
GCGATGCGACCTGACCCACGGTAGTAGCTACCGATGAAGTCCACTCCGCCGATCGCCTGCGCCAGTCCGTAGAGGGCTTCTACCGCACCCAGCAGAATGAGCAGATACGCCACGAAGCGAATCAGTGCACGGCTTCCCAACCCGACTCTGAGGGTCAGGAACAGGGCCAGCCAGCCGACCGCCAGGTGGACATAGCCACGGGCCTCGAGAGTCGGCTGAAATGCCACCATTCCAAGGAGGAAGAGCCCCACTACAGGCAGCAGGACAAGGCGGGGCGAGACCATCCGCCCCATCGGCAGTCCTATGACTGCCAGCGTCCCCGGGATCAACAAAAGCAGGAAGAGTCGGTTCAGGACCGCCGTCTCAGCCCCACCGAAGCGGAGCAAGCCCCAAGCCAGGGCGAGGCCGAAGAGCAGTGCCACCAAGGCCGCTATCCAACCTCGGCGAGCCATCGTGGCCATCACTTGCCGCGTCTCTCTCAGTCTCTCTCAGGGATTCACGCCGTGCGCTGGTTGGAGTCGGACTCGCTGTAGTAGCGCTCGTAGTAGCTGCCCATGGAGCCGTAGTAACCATATCCACTCTGACCGGGGCGCACATTGTTCACCAGCACTCCCAGGAGCTTGGCCCCGATCTGCAGGAGCAGGTCGCTGGCACGCTGCACCGCCTTGCGGGGCGTCTTGCCGCCTCGCGCTACCAGGATGACCCCGTCCACATACTGCGAGACGACCATCGCATCGCTGAGCTCGAGAACCGGCGGCGAGTCGATGACCACGTAGGCGAAGTACTCCCGCATGAGCTGCATGCCGGTTGCCATTCGCTTGGAACCGATCAACTCCGCCGGATTCGGTGCCCTGGGCCCGGCCGGAACCATCATGAGGTTGGGCAGCCCGGTCTCGCGGATCTGCGACGAAAGATCGGACATTCCGGACAGGAACGTGCTCATCCCCTGCTCGGTATGGACCCCGAAGGCCTCACCCAACGACGGCTTTCGCATGTCGAGATCGACGACCAGGGTTCGCGCTCCTGTCTGGGCCAGCGCTATCGCGGTGTTGGCCGCGGTCGTGCTTTTCCCCTCGCCTGGCAAGGCGGACGTAACGAGAATGGTCTGCGGAGGCTTGCCGGAATGGGAGAGAAGGAGTGCCGTTCGCAGGGATCGATAGGCTTCCAGGGCCCGAGCCTGGGGCAGTTTGCCTTCGTCGTAGATCAGGCGGGGATAGCCCACCACCTCCCGTGCCGCGAGCGGCCAACTCCCTCGATCCAGCCCTCTCGCTCGCTCATCCAGGCTGGGCACGGTACCGAGGGCGGGAAGGCCCAGGTGTTGCGTGACGTCGTCCGGCGTCTTGAGTGTGTTGTCCAGAGCCTCCAGAAGGAACACCAGACCGATGCCCAGGAACACTCCCAGAATCAGGGCCAGGGCCAGCGTTCGTCCCCGCCGAGGGGTAGAGCGACTTCCAGGAGGATCGGCGGGATCGGCAATGCGAATATTGCTGGAGCGCAGACCGGCCGCCACCCCCGCCTCTTTGAGTCGCAGCAGCAACCCTTCGTACAGCTCCTTGTTGGAGCTCACCTCACGCGCGAGGATGTTGTACTGGATGGAGCTCTCATCGAGATCGTCGACCAACAACCGTTGCTTGTTCACCGCCTCGTCAAGCTTGCCGTGCCGATCGCGAGACAGCTCGTAGTCCTGCCGAGCCGAAGTCAAGGCCTGGCGCTTCTGGGCCTGCAGCTGCTGCTCCAGTTCGGCGATCTCCAGCCGAGACTCCTTGACCGTAGGCCACTCGGGTCCGTAGCGGCTGGAAAAGCCCGCCAGCCGGCTTCTGACTTCTGACAGCCTCTGCTCGAGACGGTAGATGGCGTCATTCTTCAGACCTTCAGGAAAGGCCTGCAGGGTGGCTGATTGAGAGGCCTCGAAGCGGGACTGGTCCGCTATCAGCCCGGTCTCCGTCTCTGTGAGCTGATCAGAAAGGTCGGCCAGGCGCTTGCGAGCAATGGTCTCGCGCTCGGACAGATTGACGATGTTGTTGCGCTTGGCGTAGTCGAGAAGCTCCTGCTCGGTGTTTTCCACCTGGATCTGGAGCTCCTCGAGTTGCTTGCGAAGAAATTCGCTGGCTCGGTTCGTTGCATCGAACTTACCTTGGAGGTTCTGCTCGATGAACTCCTCGGTGAGGACGTTGACCACCCGGGCCGAAAGCTCGGGATCGGGCGAGGTGTAGCTCACTTCGATCAACCGGGTATTGCGAACCGGCTGGGCCGAGACTCCACCCGCGAGCTTGGCAGCCGCAGCGTTGTCCATTTCCTCCGTTGTCGGTTCACCGCTCGAGCTCTTCTTGCCTATCGCAAACGGCAGCCTGACCAGCTTGGCGAGCCCGTTCTTGAGCGACACCAGAGCACCAGGATGAACATCGGCATTGAAGGCTGGATCGTTGGCCAGATCCAGCTTGTCGACCACACGCAGAGCCAAGCTCTGAGACTGGAGGTTCTCCGTCTGGGTCCACATGTAGTTCTCCATGAACCAGCC
>JAUWSP010000089.1 GCA_030610025.1 Acidobacteriota bacterium
GGGAGCCTGCCCGTTTCTCCAACTCCACTTGGTCCTCAGACGGGGTCTCGCCTGACCTAATCTATTGACTCGTCGTCTTTCTTGGCCTTCTTCGCCTTATTGGCCGGCTTTTTTTTCTTGGCGCTGCTCTTGGCTTTCTTGGCTTTCTTGGATGACGATTTCTTGGCGCCTTTACCCCCGCCCGAGTCAGGTGCTTTGGCCAGTTCCTCCTGGTCGCCCCCGCAGCTCGGGCAAACAAGCTGGGTGCGACCCAGGTCGTAGAACTTGGTGCCGCAGTTCAGGCACTCGTGTTTGTTTCCCAAGTCAGCCATATTCTGAGCTCCTCGTAGCAAGCGAGCGGGAAAGTAGCATCGGTCCGAAGGGCTGTCAAGGCGCTCCGCCTGCCCGGCTGGTTGCATCCGATGAAATGTGGAGGTACCATCCGTGTCGCCCCTTGGTCCCAGGCTGAGGATTTGGTGCGTGTGCCGGGCGCTAACCCTTGTCTATCTAGAGAGTATCTGAATGTCGCTCATCAGGGTCTGTGTAGCCTGCTTTTTGCTGGCGATTTCGTGTCCTGCGTGGTCCGAGGAGGCGCTGCCTGATCCACGGCGTGAGGGCCAGAGCCCGTCCGAAAAGCTGACCGCTCTCGTCGAGAGAGTGCGGCTCGAGCAAGGCCGGATCAGTACTCTCGAAGCCGACTTCAGGCAGCTCAAAGAAAGCTCCATGCTCGTGGAGGTGGTGGAGGCGGTCGGGACGTTCGCCTACTCCGCTCCGGATCACGTGCGCTGGGACTATTCCGACCCGAACCCGATCTCGATGTTGATCGATGGGAACGAGATGACTACCTGGTATCGGGATCTCGGGCAGGCGGAAAGAGTCAAGGTCGGTCGCCGCTCGCAGCGAGTCCTTGAGTATCTGGGCGCGACGAGTCCGTTGGACGACATGTTGCAGTACTTCTCGGTCAGCCTGACCCTGCCCGACGACGTGACCCAGCCGTATCTGCTGGAGCTGTCGCCGCTGTTCGACAAAGTGGCCAAACGACTCCAGGGAGTCACCATCTGGATCGCCGCCGAGCACTATTTGCCGATCCGCCTGCGGTACGTCGACGCCGACGGAGACGTCACAGATCTGAGCTTCGAGAATCTCAGGATCAACGGCTCGCTGCCCATCGAACGGTTCGATCTGAGGCTGCCCGACACCGTCGACGTGCGGATCGTCGAGCTGGATCAGCGCACCCGCCTCCAGTAGGCAGCTCGGCCCGTTTCGTCAGCCTCCTTGCCGATGGAATTCTCCTTCGAGGTCCTCGCCAGCGACGGCGAAGCTCGCCGGGCGAGACTCTCTCTCCCGCACGGTCGCATCGAGACACCGGCCTTCATGCCCGTGGGGACGTTGGGGGCTGTCAAGGGCTTGTCTCCCCTCGATCTGGAGGCCGCCGGTGCCTCCGTCATGCTGTCCAACCTGTACCACCTCAGCCTGCGGCCCGGGATCGACGTCATCGAGTCGCTGGGCGGAATTCACGAGTTCACTGGTTGGAGGCGCCCGATACTCACTGACAGCGGCGGGTACCAGGTATTCAGCCTGGCCAGATTACGCAGTGTGGGCAGCGATGGAGTGACCTTCCGTAGCCATCTGGACGGCTCCGAGCTTCGCCTGACGCCGGAGTCGGTGGTGGAGTCGCAGCGGCGCCTTGGAGTGGACATCGCCATGGTGCTGGACGAGTGCCCGGCCTGGCCGGTTACCCGGGAGGTTGCGGCCGCTTCTCTCGATCGCACCCAGCAGTGGGCCGCTCGGTCTCGCCAGGCCTGGCAGGGTGGGGGGATGTCGCTGTTTGGAATCGTGCAGGGCAGCACGTTCCCCGAGCTTCGCCAATGTGCCGCCGAACAGCTGATCGAGCTCGATTTCGGCGGCTACGCCATTGGTGGAGTGAGTGTTGGCGAGCCGACCCCGGAGAGGCGGGCGGTGGTCGAGTCGACCGCCCCTCTTCTGCCAGCCGACAAGCCCAGATACCTGATGGGTGTCGGAACGCCGAGAGACATTGTTCATGCTGTTCAGCACGGTATCGACCTGTTCGACTGTGTCCTACCGTCTAGAAACGCCCGACACGGAATGCTGTTCACCCGACAGGGATTGGTGCGCATCAAGAACGCGCGGTACCGCGATGATTCCCAACCGGTGGATCCGGCCTGTTCTTGCCCGGTTTGCCAGCGCGTCAGCCGTGCCCTGCTGCATCACCTGATCCGCAGCGGTGAGCTGACCGGGGCAGTGCTCGCAACCCAGCACAACATCCGCTTCTATCTTGACTTTGTAGCCCATCTCAGAGAAGCTATCGCGTCCGGAACGCTGGCTGGTGTCGCGGCGTCGGTCGCTGCTTATTATCCGGAAGATGGCTCGTTCTCGGAGTCGCCAGCAACTCCTGATTCAACCGTTTCCACTTCCTGATCTCGAATAAGGATTTCGGAAAATTCCGCCTTGTTGCTGCCGGATCATCGGGCGTAATCGCCGCAGGCGAGAGGGGTAGTGCCTATGAGTCAGCCAATCGCAGTTCTCGCAATCGCAGAAGGGATCTCGGCACCTGCATTCATGCAGTTTGTTCCGATCCTCTTGGTGTTCGCCATCTTCTACTTCTTGTTGATCGCACCGATGCGCAAGCGGCAGAAGGCTCTTCAGGGTCTCATCGAAGGTCTGAAGAAGGGCGATCGAGTGGTCACCAACGGAGGGCTGTACGGCACGGTCGCGGCGGTCGAAGAGAAGGTTGTCGTCCTCAAGCTGGCCGAGAACCTGAAAGTCCGAGTCGCGAAGTCGGCGGTCGCGGGCCTCGAGGGGCAAGAGGAGCAAGGAGAGCGTAAATGAGCAGCAAACTTCTCTGGCGGGGACTCCTGATCGCGGCTATCGTCGGGCTGGCGATATTCTCGGCCTATCCCCTTCGGGAAAAACTCAAGCTCGGCCTGGATCTGCGGGGCGGCATTCACCTGGTTCTCCAGGTGGAAGTCGATGATGCCGTCAGGTCGGAGACCACCAAAGACATCGATCGCCTGCTTCAAGAAGTTGCCGATGCTGGACTCGAAGGCGTCACGGCGAACCAAACTTCGAGCTCCAGATTCGAGATGCAGGGTGTGCCCCAGGGGCGAGATCGAGAGGTCGGTGGCATCGTCAGCGAGTACATGCCGGGTTGGAATTGGCAGCGGCGTGGAGATCTGTTGGCTTTCAAGATGGAGATCGCCAATCTCAACGAGATCGAAAACCTGGCTGTCAAGCAGGCGCTGGAGACAATCCGCAACCGTGTCGACGAATTCGGTGTTGCGGATCCACTCATTCAGCGCCAGGGTATGGAGGGTGATCGTATCGTGGTGCAGCTTCCCGGGGTCGACGACCCCGAGCGCGTCAAGAAGCTGATCAAGAACACCGCCTTTCTGGAGTTTCGACTCGTTACCCATCCTCCGGGTGGTGGGGGTGTTGCGAGCCGTGAGGAGATCACGGCCCACTACGGCGGTCAGATCCCCCCGAGCCTCGAGATTCTCACCGGAACCATACGTGATGACCAGGGCCGGGCTATCGGGCAGCAGTTCTATGCGGTGGAGAAACGGACAGTCATCACCGGTCGTGACCTGAAGACCGCGCGGCCCGGTGTGGGTGAGTTCAACCAGCCGGTCGTGAACTTCTATCTCACTCATGAGGGTGGGAAGCTGTTCGCCGAGGCCACCGGTGCCAATGTCGGCAAGGGGCTGGCAATCGTGCTGGACGGCAATGTAGTCTCCGCTCCGAACATCCGCTCGCGAATCGGCGACTCTGGTCTGATCGAGGGTTCCTTCACCAGACAGGAAGTCGAAGATCTTTCGACCGTCCTCAGGTCCGGCGCCTTGCCCGCAGGTATCACCTATCTAGAGGAGAGAACGGTCGGTCCGACGTTGGGGCAGGATTCCATCCGGCAGGGTCTGAGGGCAGGAGTGATCGGGCTGAGCCTCGTCGTCCTCGCCATGTTCCTGGTGTACAAGGGGACAGGGGTGAATGCCATCGTCGCCCTGGTCCTCAACATCATTCTCATCTTTGGTGCCCTGGCCTACTTCGGGGCCACCTTGACACTGCCTGGAATCGCGGGCATCGTGTTGACCATCGGTATGGCGGTCGACGCCAACGTGCTGATTTTCGAACGAATCCGTGAAGAATTGCACCATGGCAGGACAGTGAAGTCGGCCATCGACGCTGGATTCAGCAAGGCCCTGTCGTCAGTGATGGACGCCAACATCACCACCTTGATTGCGGCGCTGTTCCTGTTTCAGTTTGGAACGGGCCCGATTCGGGGGTTCGCGGTAACCCTGTCCATCGGCATCCTGGCCTCTTTGTTTACGGCCATTTTCGTGAGTCGGTGGATCTTCGATCTCATTCTGTCGAGGCGGCGTCGCGTCGAGCGACTGTCGATCTAGCCATCCGGACACGACTCGATCGGTTGACGTGAAACGGTTGCGGGAGTTTTAGCGCATGGAGTTCTTTCAAGACACCAACATCGATTTCATGAAGTACCGTAAGCACTTCGTGCTGATTTCGGTGGCACTGCTGGCGATCTCTGTCCTCGAGGTGTTCATTCAGAAGAATCTGAACATCGGCATCGACTTCTCGGGTGGAACGCAGGTGACGGTCAAGTTTCGGCAACAGCCGAGGGTCGACGAGTTGCGGGACGTGATGTCCGCTGCCGATATCGGAGACGCCCAGATCCAGCGATTCGGTGCCGAAGAAGCCAACGAGGTGATCATCAAGACCTCGACCGTCGAGGGCAGTGAAGAGGGCAGTCAACTTGCGGTAATCGAGGCTCTGGATCAGCACTTCAACGGTGAATCCGCTGGCGGTTTCGATCTCAATCGGCGGGGGAGCGACGCTCTAGCGGATCTGCTTCTCCAAACCGATCCGGACCGGGTCGTGGCTCAAGACCCGGAAGTGGCCCAGCAGCGCTATGAGGAGCTTGCCGAGGCGATTCTCGAGCAGCGTCGCGTAGACGGGTTGCTGGAGTCCTGGGACGAGGTGGCAGGAGTGGCCGGAGTCAGCAACGAGGTTCGGACCGCTCTCGACAGGCAGACCTATCTGGGCGATTTTGCCGTCCTTGGATCCGAGAACGTTGGCCCCCAGATCGGAGCGGAGTTGCGGCGCAAGGGAATTCTGGCCGTGGTCTCTTCCCTGCTCGGCATGCTGGTCTATATCTGGTTCCGGTTCGAGCTCCGATTCGCAATCGGCGCGTTGGTGGCGGTGACCCACGATGTGCTGATCGTTCTCGGGCTCTTCACCCTGGCGGGCATGGAGTTCAATTTGACCACGATCGCCGGCTTCCTCACTCTTGTGGGTTATTCGGTCAACGACACGGTGGTCGTCTTCGACCGGGTGAGGGAGAATCTACGGCGCAATCGCCGGGAACCCCTGGTGGAGACCATGAACTTGAGCCTGAATCAAACACTCTCTAGGACCGTGCTGACGTCAGGCACTACTCTGCTCGCGGTTGGCAGCCTCCTGTTGTTCGGTGGAGATGTCCTGAGAGGCTTCGCTTTCATCATTACGGTCGGCGTGATCGTGGGAACCTATTCCTCTATCTATATAGCCAGCCCGTTCGCTCTACTCTGGGAGCAGTGGTTCGGGAAGAAGGGTAGCAAGGGGCGAGCGTCGAATCGGGCTACAGCCTGATCCATTCGACAGCTCCAGGCCGGCACTCGGCCACCTTGCTGCCCAGGCACCACCCACAGAACACGGCTCGAACATGACGATTTCGAGCTAGCCCGACCTTCTCACCAACGTTCTACTGCAAGACCGAATATGCCCGAACTTACTACGGTTTCCGCCCTCATCCCTCCTCGCCGTACTTCAAGTACGCCTGCGGGGGCTTCGGTTGTCAGGCCTTGTACCTCCGGACATCTTCGCCCTTTCGCTACGAAGCTGGTGAGAAGGTCGGGCTAGGCCTCCCCGAGCGGCGGTCAAGGGGTCGAGGACCCGACTCTCCTCTATAATTCGGCTGGAAAGTGCGGCTGCCCGAGTTCGCGTATCGACGTCGGCATCAGTGCGGTCGCCGAAACGGCGTATGCCGAACCTCAGACGATCCCCTTCCTCCACTCATTTCGAGCTACCGGTCCAGGTGCGCGAGGACGTCCAGTTCGAAGACGTGCTGGAGGGTCTGAGGCTGCATGACAGGGGCTACGACGAAGCGTTCCTCAGATCGATATACGAGTTTTCACGCCAGACCCATGGTGACCAGGTCCGGCGCTCCGGCCGGCCCTATTTCACCCATCCGCTGCATGTGGCCTTCATCCTGGCCCACCTCGGGTTCGACGAGACCTGTGTAGCTGTCGGTCTGCTGCACGACGTGCTGGAGGACACCCTGGCCGAGAGGCAGGCGGTGGCCGACAAGTTCGGTGAGGAGATCGCTCAGCTGGTGGACGGGGTGACCAAGATAGGTCGTCATTCCTATGTGCGGCGCGATCAGGCGCAGGCCGAGACCTTTCGCAAGTTGATCCTGGCCTCCGCCAAGGATATCCGCGTCATTCTGGTCAAGCTCGCGGACCGCCTGCACAACATGCAGACCCTCGAGCACATGCCTGTGGAGTCCCGTCGACGTATTGCTCGGGAGACGCTGGAGATCTACGCGCCCATAGCTCATCGGCTGGGTATGTCGAAAGTCCAGGGGGACCTGCAGGATCTGGCTTTCTACCATCTTCACCCGCAAGAATTCGGCGAGCTTCGAAATCAGATCCAGCAGAAGGTCAAGCATGGACGACAGGCGATCGACAAGATCCGTACCCACCTGGTCAGCCTGTTGACCGACGCGGGAATCGAGGCCGAGATCAGCTTTCGCGTCAAGCGCTTCTATTCCATCTACCAGAAGATGCGTCGCCAGGGGATCGATCCATCGCAGCTCTACGACTACATTGCGTTTCGAATCGTCACCCCATCAGTGCGTGATTGTTACGCCTGTCTGGGGGTGGTGCATCAGGCCTGGCGGCCGGTTCCCGGTCGGTTCAAGGACTACATCGCCATGCCGAAGCCGAATCTCTATCAGTCCCTGCACACCACCCTGGTCAGTCCGAGTGGTGAGCCATTCGAGGTCCAGATCCGCACCAAGGAGATGGACCTGATCGCCGAGGACGGGATCGCGGCACACTGGCGCTACAAGGAAGGCGACGCAGAGCCGACCGAGACCGACCAGAGCTTTTCATGGCTACGCCAGCTTCTGGAATGGCAGAAAGACGTTCAGGACCCACGCACCTTCCTCAACTCCCTGAAGATCGATCTCTATCCCGACGAGGTGTACATCTTCACGCCGAAGGGCGACGTGTTCTCTTTTCCCCGTGGAGCCACACCGTTGGACTTCGCCTACAAGATCCACACCGACCTGGGACACCACTGTGTCGGTGCGCGGATCAACGGCAAGCTCGAGTCACTGCGCAGCGAGCTCAAGAATGGCGACATCGTCGAGATCGTCACCAATCCCTCCCGCTTCCCGAGCCGGGACTGGCTGAGCTTCGTCGCCACTTCCAGAGCCAAGACCAAGATCCGTCAGTGGCTCAATACGGAGCAGAAACAGCGGGCGATCGAGATTGGCAAGCGCCTTGTGGAGAGGGAGTTGAAGAAGCACAAAGTCGGGATCAAGCGCTTCCTGGACAGCGACAGCCTGGTCGAGTACCTGACCGCAGAGGGCATTGCCCGTCCCGAGGATCTCTTCGCTTCCGTCGGCTATGGCAAGATCTCCGTCCGACACATGCTGAACCGGGTCCTGACGAGTGATGAGTTGGAGACGGTCGGGCAGGAACCGGGCCCGCTGCGTCGCGCTGTTACGAAGATCCTACCGTTTGGAAGCGACGCCATCGCAGTCAAGGGCCAGAGCGATCTGCTCGCCTATCTCGCCAAGTGTTGCAGCCCACTGCCCGGTGAGCCCATCGTCGGCTACATCACCCGCGGCAGGGGCGTGTCGGTGCACTCGGTCGAATGCACCAACGTCCAGAACCTGCTCTATAACCAGGAGCGGGAGATCGAAGTCGAGTGGGCCCGTCAGGGTGACGAGGTCTACCCGGTGGTGCTGGTCATCGAGACGGAAGACCATCCCGGCATGCTGGCCCGGCTGACCGAGGTGATGGCAAAGCACAATAGCAACATTCGTCAGATCGAAGCGGAGACCATCGAGACTGGGCGCGGTCTGATCGAAGTCGTGGTCGAGGTCCAGAACCGCAAGCACCTCGAGCGACTCCGCCAGAGTATCCGGGCAGTGCCCGGGGTCTTCGCGGTTGGCCGTCGACGTGGTCCTGGCTCGAAGACGGACCAAGAGACAGGCTGAGTTCGACTCAGCCTGTCTCTTAAAGACAGGTCGGGCTCGCCCCTGTGGGCCGTCGATCGTCTTGAGGAGTGGCGGGAGGCGCTTGGAACCGAAAGATCCTGCTTGTCTACGCGTCAGCTTCGTCTGGCTGCCAGCTACGAGTCTCCGGCTTCTGGACCTTGCCGCTTCGCAGGCAACGGGTGCAAACCCAGACGCGCTTCGTCGTGCCGTCGATGACCGCGCGCACCTTTTGCAGGTTCGGTTCCCAGGTTCTGTTCGAGACGTTGTGGGCATGACTGATAC
>JAUWSP010000113.1 GCA_030610025.1 Acidobacteriota bacterium
ACCGAGAAACATCAGTATCGGCAGGGTCAGAAAGGAGCCGCCTCCAGCGATGACATTGATCACACCGGCTATCAGCCCAGCGCCGAACAGCAGAAGATAGCCCGTCATGGGTTCTGGCCCACCTTTGGAGTCGATGGCGGCTCCCAACGGTACCGATTCAGGTCGACCCGCCCAACGGAGTCGAAGATCACGCCCTCTTCTTCCAGCAGCTGTCGTTGAAAACCGTCCCAGCCGACCTCGGAGCGTTGGCTGACCTCACCCTTGGAGTTGATCACACGGTGCCAAGGCAGCTCCGAGCCTGGCGGCAGCGCATGGAGGGCATAGCCCACCTGGCGGGCACGCCTGGGCAACCCCGCCAGGCCGGCGACTTGTCCGTAGGTAGCGACCTTCCCCTCGGGGATTCGACCGACCACGGCGTAGATCTGCGCGTAGGAGGTTGAAGTACCCATGGTCGCCAGGCTTGTAGCTCTCGATCAGAGCCGCCCCATTGGACTGGGGGGGGTAGTGGGAGACTCCGTCGCCCCGTCAGTGCAGTATGCCAACGATGGTTGCCGTCAGCCAGGAAGCCAGTGCTCCACCGAACATGGCTTTCAGCCCGACCTTGGCGAGGTCTCCTTTTCTCTCCGGGGCCAGGGCACTGATGCCACCGATCTGAATTCCTATGGAGGAGAAGTTGGCAAAGCCGCACAACGCGTAGGTCGAGATTAGGATGGCTCTTTCACTCAAGAGACCTTCCTGGATGTAGCTTCCGAGAGTGCCGAAAGCAACGAACTCATTGAGGGACAGTTTCACACCGAGGAGGTTTCCTACCCTCGAGGCATCGGCCCAGGGCACTCCCATCAGCCATGCCAGCGGTTTCAGAACCGTTCCAAACAGGGTCTGTAGCGAGCCGGGGAAGATCCCCTGATACTCACCGATTGCCGGGGACATACCACTGGCGGCATAGGCCACGTAGGTCCCACCCAGAATGCGTCCATCGATCAATCGATCAAAGAGGCCCATGATCACGTCGACCACGGCAATCAGGGCGATGAATCCGATCAGCATGGCGCCGACGTTGACCGCCAGCTTGAGTCCATCCACGATGCCGTTGGACGCTGCTTCGATGACGTTGCCACCACTCTCGATCTCTGGCAGCTTCGCGTCGCCGGCGGTCTGCGAGTGCTCCTTCTCTGGAAAGATGATCTTGCCGATCACCAGCGCCGCAGGCGCAGACATGACGCTGGCCGCTATCAGATGGCCGGCCGGCACTCCCATGGCGATGTAGCCAGCCAATACCCCTCCAGCAATCGTGGCGAAGCCTCCCACCATGATGGTGAGGAGCTCGGACTGCGTCATTCCAGCCAGAAAGGGCTTGATCAGCAAGGGAGCTTCGGTCTGTCCGACGAAGATGTTGGCGGTACAAGAAAGGGTCTCCGCACCGCTGGTTCCGATCGTCCACCGCATGAAACGGCTGAGCGCCTCGATGACCTTCTGCATGATTCCCAGGTAGTAGAGGACCCCCATGAAGCCACCGAAGAAGATGATGGTTGGTAGGACCTTGAAGGCGAACTGCATGCCGAAGCCTGGCCATCCCCCATCTGGGCCCGGGAAAAAATACTGGGCGTCGGCCAGGTTCCCGAACAAGAACCTGGCTCCGTAGTCCGACAGGTTCAAGAAGTTGGCTGCTCCTGTGCTGAAGTACTGAAAGGCCCGCTGGCCGTGCAGGTTCGTAGCGACCATCCAGCCAACAAGCAAGATCACGAGAAGAGCACCCATGAACTTCTGCACGCTCGGGGCCAGGCCGAAGCGCCGGTTGAGCAGCAGGGCCACCAGCAAGATCCCCAGACCGATCAGAAGCAACTGTGCGGGCAGCTGCAAAACCAGGGCCGCGACAGCGAGGCTTGCAGCGATTACCACCACAGCCTTGCGCCATTGGCTCCTACCCTCGTCCTTCTTGTCATCCAGTAGGTAGACGATTATGAGCAGGCCGAGCAAGCCCATTCCGACGAAGCTCCAGACGTCCTCGCGAAGGATGATGAGCGCCAGAACGAACTGCAATCCCAGACCCCAGACAATGGGACGCAGCTTCACGTCTCGCCGGTAGTACGACATGCCCCAGGCGATTCCGAGCAATGCCAGGAGTCCCAGAATACTGACCCAATTCACGATCGAATCTCCCCAGCTCTGTTCCCGAGCCTCGCCATCTTCCGATTCCTCGCGGACACTCGGTTCAGCTTCGACATGACTCGCGGCCGCGAGCGTTTGTCATGACGCCGCAGCAATAGTATCTCAGGCAAGACTTCCCCCCTCGAGGAGGGGATCTGGGCGACGCGCGACGGGTACGCAAGGGTTGATTGAGGAAAGGTCAGCTCTCGTCGATCTGGCTCTCGAGCTCGGAACGCCAGTTCAGGGGAGGCTCCAGGAGCAGCAGGGCCAGGAGCGCTCCCCGCTCCACCATACTGTCCAGCTCGATGAACTCGTGAGCGGCATGGGCGCCCGCGCCCACGGGACCCAATCCGTCCAGTGTCGGTGCATAGAGGCTCGCCACATTGCCATCGGATCCACCCCCTGCCAGACACTCCTCGAGATCCATATCCAACTCCCTGGCCACGGCCTGGGCCCGTCGCCAAAGCAGCCGATTGCGAGGCGTGCGTTCCAGGGGCGGGATATCCACCTCGCCCTCCACTGCCAAGGCAGCCCCCGGAGTTGCGGGCTCGAGGCTCCGAATCGCCGCTTCTACGTCGCGGGCCTGTTGCGTGGTCAAGACCCGCACATCGACGTCTGCGGTGCTCTCGGGGGCTACCACGTTGGGACGTAGCCCACCGTCGATCGTACCGACGTTGACCGTGATTCCCCTCTCCGGGTCATTGAGCGCGAAGAGCTTCTGGACGACATGAGACAGCTCGAGGATGGCACTCACGCCCTTGCTGGGCTCGAGGCCGGCATGCGCCGCCTTGCCGGTTACGCGAATCCGGAACTGACCGACACCCTTGCGGGCCGTCTTCAAGGCTCCGGACTCGCCCAACGGCGGCTCGAGCACCAGGACCCGATCCGCAATCTTCGATAGACGCTCCACAGTCCGATGCGATTCGCCACTGCCAATCTCTTCATCGGAATTGACAAAGACAACGGGCAGGACTTCGGGCTCGAGGCCCAGTTGGCCGATAGCTCGCAAGGCGAAGATCATCGACACCAGACCACCCTTCATGTCGTAGATTCCGGGCCCTGTCATGCGGCCCGCACGAATCGTGATGGGCATTCTGCTGAGCGTTCCTCGAGGCCAGACGGTGTCGCAGTGGCCTAGGAGAGCCTGAATGGGCTTGTGCCTGCTTCGCGCCCTTGGCACGGCCAAGAGGTGGCCGCCGGTCTCGCGCCCAGGCAGACGCCGAACCCTGAAGCCGCTCGCGTTCAACTCTCGAGTCAATGCCGCCTGCACCTCGGCTTGAGATGCCGGATCTCGCGACGGTGACTCTGCGGCGACGAGACGTTCCAGGACCTTGTACATCTCGGCTCGGCAGGAGCCGAGATAGTCCAGGATTCCTCGAGCCCGATCCGATGGCATCAGCCTACCTCAGCGCCGAAATCCGGCGGGCAGGGGAAACGACTGGCTCGTGGTGATCTCCGCGAATCGATTGGGGTGGAGATAGGCGAAGAGAGGGCATGCGTTCAGAACGTCCTGATCGTCCCGATCGTCATCCCGCAAGGCATCCCGGTGAGCCCACGCGGCGATCACTTTGCCGGCGATCAGGCTATTGGGTCCGAAACCGTCGACGACCCTGTCGAGCTCACACTCGAGAAGCAGATAGGAATCCCGCAAGAAAACTCCGCCCGTCAAGCGCGATGGAATGGTGGGTACGGCCTGCAGCGTGGACTTGGTGCCATCCTCGCAGCGCGGCGCGGCGGCCAGGCTGGCCAGTATCACTTGACCCGGCCGCAGATAGCTGACCGTGAAGCACTCTTCGCGCTGGATGTTGCGATAGGTCGAATGGGTGGGAGTACAGACGAAGCCGAAGTAGTTCTCCCATCCAAGAGGGGTCACCATGTGTTTCGGGGCCAGATCGTCACTGCCATCCTCCTCCTGGGAGCCGATCACCACCAACGGTGCAACGCAAAAAAACTGCTGCCAGATGGGACGATCTACTTCGAGAGAGACGAGTTGGCTATAGGGGTCTTCCGACATGATCCCTCCTCTCCTCAGGAGCGCTGTGACAACCACCGACATTCACCTTGGAACAGGGAGAGTCTATCAAGGGCCCCGAGAACCCCTCGGGTAGACTTGGGTGGAACCTTCTCGAGGCGGGTCAAGAGCTGATGCATCACTTTCTGGACATCGAGACCATCCTGGCGCAGGATCCGCAGATCAACCCAGTTCGCGCAGAGATCATCGGCCAGTCGCGACAGGGACGCCCGCTCCGAGCCTTCACCCTGGGTCACGGTCCCAGCCGAATCAGCCTGATCGGGGGCTGCCACGCCGACGAGCCGGTCGGGCCGGCAATGCTGGAGAAACTGGTGGCTTATCTCGGCACGCTGCCAAAAACGGACCCCTTGCTCAGTGAGTGGCGCTGGCACGTCGTTCCCCATGTCAATCCGGACGGGGCTGTCGTCAACGCCTCTTGGAGCCATCTCACTCTGCCGACGACCGATCACCGGAACGCATCCGACGAAGCCTACGACCTGGTTGCCTACGTGCAGCAAGTCGTCCGCGAGCTGCCCGGTGACGATATCGAGTTCGGTTTCCCACGACACGCCACCGACTTCGATGCCAGGCCGGAGAATCTTGCGGTGGCCGGGTTCCTGCAAGCTGAAGGCCCATTCCACCTGCACGCCAGCTTCCACGGCATGGGCCTCGCCCCGGGGCCCTGGTTCCTGCTCGAGCCCTCCTGGGCCGACCGCACCGTCCCGATGCGAAACGCTCTGCGCGATCGCGTGAAGTCGATGGGCTATCGACCCATGGATCTGGATCGCAAAGGAGAAAAGGGCTTCCGCCGTATCGACGAGGGTTTCTCCACACGCCCCGACTCCGAGGCGATGATCGCCCATTTCGAGGCCCTGGGAGACCACGAGACCGCTACCCGTTTTCGACCGAGCTCCATGGAGTTCGTGCGACGACTGGGCGGAGATCCCTTGACCCTGGTCTCGGAGATGCCACTGTTCCTGGTTCCCGAGAGCGCTGGGAGTGCCGATGCCCCCCGATTCGAAAAGGGCACCGAGGGTCGCAAGCGTTTGCTCGCCTGGCTACAGGAGCTCGTCTCCGGCATGCCACCCGCAGTTGCCAGGCAAAGGGTCGAAGAAGCCGGGATCCGGGCCATGCCGATCCGCGATCAGATGCGGCTGCAGCTGGCCTTCCTCGACCAGGCCCTGCTCAGCGCGAAGTGAGAGCCTCGCAGCGTTCGGCTGGAACCACCAGCCCGAGCCACAGAGCCCCACAGAGAATCTGCACCACCGCGAACACCAGAATTCCCGTGCGTAGAGAAATGGCCCCTGACTCGAGCAGCAGACTCGCAGTGAGAATGGAAACGCTGTCCGCCAGGGTCACCGCCAACCATTCGGCTGAGAACACACGACCCCGGAAGCTATCCACCGTCCGCTTCTGCAACAACACGGTCGAGGCCACCCAGTTGGCACCGCTCGGAGCATGTGCCAGAACCACCAAGAGCGCGAGGACCACGAGCCACGGAACGACGCTGACCCCGACGTAACAGAGGCCAGAAATCACGATTCCAATGCCCATCATGAGTGGCCAGCGCTTCTCATCGGGAAGCCAGGAGCGGACCGCTATGGGTCCGATTCCGGTACCCAACCCCCTGACTCCGTACAGCAAACCGATGCCCAGCGCCGGCGATCCCGGCATCACGGCCTCGCCCAGAAGGGCCAGCATATAGACCAGGGCCCCTCCACCGAGCGACCAGGTCGACTTGGCCAACGCCATGCGCCCGACCTGCTGATGCTCCCAGAGGTATCGCCAGCCACGCGCAAGCTCTCCAAGGGCCGCTTTTACCGTGCCGATCGAGGCTCCCGTTTCCGTTTGCTGTGGGATCGTGGCACGCCACAGGAAGACTGCCGAGACCAGGTAGCTCAGAGAATCCAGGACGAAGACAACCCGGACCCCGAACCATTCGGTTGCCACTCCACCCAGGGCTGCCCCTACCGCCAACAGAGTCGACCAGGTGGCCGCCGACAGAGCGTTGGCGGTGAGCAACTCCCCACCACTCGTTACGTTGGGAATCGAGGCGCTTCGAGCCGGAATGAAGACAGCTGTCAGGATCACCTGCAGACCGGTCAGCGCGTAGAGCAGATAGAGATCGCTCGCCTCGTTGATGAGTAGGAATCCAAGAACGACCACTGCGCGAAGCAGATCGGCAAGGATCATCAGACGCCGCCGGTTGAAACGATCGACCAGCAAACCGGCCAGGGGAGAGGCGACCGCAAACGGGACCATCTTGGTGAGAAAGACCAACCCCAAAGCCAGGGGTGACCCGGTCAACTCCCGAACCAGGGTGTACAGAGCGATGGCGTTGAACCAGTCGCCCAACCACGACGCCACCTCGCCGAACCAGATGCGTCGATAGTTCGCGTTGCCTGCCAGAAGCTGGCGAAAGCTGACGCTTTCTGCTGGATTAGGGTCCTTCACCTCGAGACCTTTGAGGGGTCCGACGACGTGCGGTACCCGGCGCTGCCGTGAGGATTCGAGAGAGCTTCAGGCCCCTGCCTGGGGGCCTGAAGCCGAGGCTTGTCCCGCCTCAGTCGCCGCCCGCTTGGGCTGCCGCGTTGAAGCGTTCGATCATCATGGCGGTGATGTCGACCCGCTCACCCACCATGAGAACTACACCAGGCACGTTGTTGAGAATGAGGTCGTAACCCATCTCGGTCCTGACTTGCTCGAAGACAGGCTCCAGCAGACCCTCGATCTCTCTCAGGCTCTCCTCCTGCATCTTCTGGCCTTCGCGCTGCTTGTCGTCCCTGAATCGGCGCAAGGCGATGGTGGCATCCTCGTACTCCTTGTTGAGCTCGGCCAATCGCGTTTCCGACAGCGCGTTGGCGCCCTCGGCCAGTCGCTGCCGAAGCTCGTTCGCCTGTTGATTCATGGTCGTCATCTCTTGTTGTATCTGCGCCTGAAAGCTCTCCATACGACTCTGAAGCTCCTGGCCCTGTTGCGATTGGCCGACAACCGCCTCGAGATCGACAATCGCTATCTTGATTGGCGCTTCCTGAGCCAGCAGCGGCCTGGAGCCCACTGCCAGAATCAAGAGAACCATCAACGAACCCAGGAACCTCGCATTTGTCATTCTTGTCATGATCCAACTCTCCTCAATATCGCCTGTCTCGGGCCGGGAGAAACCAACCCCGGCGATTCGGTGTGCTCGACGTTACAACGGGGCCGCTTGCCTTCGCTACCCCATCGACCCAAACCGCTATTTTACTTCAACTAGCCCGGTCAGCAATTCTCCGTACCTGCGGAATTGATTCTGCGCCTCGGAAGAGCGCGCCTTGATGACGTAGCGAACTCCTGCATTGCGAGCACATGCACCGTCCCGATCCTCTCGGTCGCCAATCATCAGGCACTGAGCCGGCGTGACGCCGGCTCGGCTCATCAGAATCTCGAGGCCGGCGGGATGGGGCTTCAACCGATCGATCGCCGGTTCGGCGCCAGCGGCGATGAAGTCCGCAGTCAGATTCAGTGCTTGTAGCTTCTCCCGAACGGGATAGTCGGAGAAGACACCGATCTGTCTGCCCGAGCCGCGCAGGCGCTCGAAGACCTCGTCGACGCCGGCAAACCGGCACTGAAGGAGGTGTTTCAAGGGGCGCTCCTCGATCCAGTCCCCGACCACCGCGGCTACCTCGTCTGGCCCGATTCCCAAGTTGGCAGCCGGCCGCTCGAACTGCGAGCGGCCGATGTTCTCGGCACCCTC
>JAUWSP010000563.1 GCA_030610025.1 Acidobacteriota bacterium
CCTCTCCTCCACCCCGACGTTCAACCTGATCGAGAGCTTCTGGGGCTACCGACATGTGGAACGGACTCCGATGGATGTTCAGGGAGTCGCGAGTCGAGACACCGGTATCGCGGCCAACGGTCCGATTGCCAAGAATGGCTCCATCTCCTACCGCGTGATGTACGGCACACAGCTCGAGTTCGGAACCGACAGCAATGACGCCGGGGAGTGGATGGCCGCTGTGAGTTGGGAACCGAGCTCGAATTGGGTAGTCGAGCTCTACGGTGACTTCGAGGACCCATTGAGCGAGGGCGACGGACGTCGAACTCTCCAAGGATTTCTAGGCTACCGGACCGAGACGGCCCGTCTTGGCCTTCAGTACTCGCATCAAGATCGGGACGATAGCCAAGGGATCGAACTGGCATCCCTTTTCGGTGTCGCTGATTTCTCAGAGGACTGGAGTTTTCTGGGGAGGATCGATCGTCTGTTCGAACCCAGCATACGAGGTGACGACATCGCCTACCTGCCCTTCGACCCTGACGCCACGGCGACGCTGTTCATTCTGGGAGTCGAGGCCCGCCCCTTCGAGTTCTTCAGCCTCATTCCGAACTTCGAGTACATCCACTACGACGACCCCTCAGGACCGGAACCCAGACCCGAGGACGACCTGCTGGTGAGACTCACCTTCTATCTGAAGCTCTAACCCGGTCTGTTCCACAGCCCGGCCGTACTCTCCTCTCAACGGCTATTTCGCCGATCGATTTTCTTTTGGCGCCCTGTTCTGGAATACTCCCAGAGTCGCCCAGCAAGAACGCTGAAGATTCCCGAGGGGAAGCGCGGATCAGCCCGTGGATGCAGTTGAACTGCTGAGGGCCCCCCCGCCCGCTTTGGGAGCGAACCCACCTTGCTCTTCATGGGGGTGCCACTATGCAGAAGACAGTGAGACTCAAAGATCAATCGGAGGTTCTCATTCGTGAGATGGAGCGTGGGGATCTCGACGATTCTCACGCCTTCTTCAAGTCGCTCCCAGAGGATGACAGGGCCTATCTTCGAAGGGAGGTGACGAAGCGGGAAGTCGTGGAACGGCGTATCTCCGAGATCGAATCGGGAGCCGTGATGCGGCTGGTCGCTGTGGCGGATGGTCAGATCGTGGCGGATGGCTCACTCGAGATCTCGGACGAAGAGTGGAAGAGACACGTCGGCGAGCTGCGACTCATCGTCGGGCAGCCCTATCAGCGCAAGGGTCTAGGCGCCCTGATGGCCCGCGAGCTCTATTTGCTTGCCGCCAGCGCAAAGATGGAGGAGATCATCGTCAAGATAATGCGGCCTCAGGAAGGGGCCCTGAGCATCTTCCGAAGGCTCGGCTTCCGCGAGGAGGCCTCACTCCATGACTACGTTCAGGACCAGGTCGGCCGGAAGCAGGATCTAATCCTGATGCGCTGCGACCTGGAAGCCCTTTGGAAGGAGATGGAGGACTTCCTCGCTTCCGGTGACTGGGAGCGAACTCGGTAACCTTCCTCAGCCTCCTTCCCCCGACCAGAGCGTTACTGGAAGTCGCGGGGAATTGTGTCCTGCCAGGTCTTCTCACGGAGGAGCTCGCCATTCTCGAGAAGCCGCCGCGTGTAGGTGTAGTAGAAATTCTCGAGATCACTGCGAAATAGAAGCTCTGACTCCCAGAGCAAGGTGCGGTCCTCGAGCTCGACCTCCGTCCAGTGTTCACCCCGCACCGAGGTGTTCTCTGGTTGCTCATCAGAGGTCTCGTGAACGATCGTCTCTCCGTAGCGCTCGATGCCCCAGGGATACCGTGTCCCACCTCCGTTCGTCGCCTTCACCTCGACCCTGCCAGTCTGAGGGTTTCGATCGACCGACGAGATCTCGCCATAACCCGAGGTCGTACCTTCATCCAGGCTCTCGTATCCCGGCATTTCCGGATCCTTCTCGGGAGGGAGGAAGGCGGGAGCAGGGCGCTCCTGGTGGGGAACGACGGGCAGCACGACCCTCGACCCGTGACCACCCCCCAGATGGAGGCTCGTCGTCATCGGGTATGGGGTCGGCCAGAGCATCGGCCACTGGGCATTCGCCACAGCCAGACGAATGCGGTGGCCCTCCGGGAAAACCCAGGAGGTGAAGTGCATCTCGATCTCGAGGGGGAAGACCTTTCCAGGCTCGATCGGCTTCGGCTCGCGGGCCGACTCGCGATGCGTGCCGTTGAACCCGGCACCGGCGACCTGAGTGACCGTACCGTCCGGAGCCACGTCGGAGAGTCGCACGAACCAGTTCGCCCGAGGCGCATCGGCCGAGACCGTCAACAGCGCTGTCGGTAACCCGAGGATCTCGACCTCGCGCTCTAGAGGATCGCTGTCGTAGACCAGGCTGAAGGCGTCGGTAGGTCTCTGGTCGTGAGCCACGTCGCCCCACCACATCACTGGTCCGCCGGCTTCGATGCCTGTTGACGGCACGTATCGAAGGTGGTGAATCGACTCAGGTGGGGTCACGGCGTCGAGCGTATGGTTCGGCTGGGGGTAGAGTACCCGCTCCTCGATCCGCTCGATTGGCCAGCCCTCCTCCCAGCGCCATTCGCCGGGAGCCTCCTCCAGGAAGGGACCTGGCGGGTGCCACTGCCTGACGTAGACGGCGAATTGCGGCTCATCCATGATCCCGGTGTCCTTTCCCTTGAGCCAGTGGTCGAACCACCTTACGGCTTCGTGCCGCCACTCGATCTGCGGCTTCGGGTAGGCGTTGTGCGGGAAGGAGTGGTGCCAGGCACCAACGATCGCCTTGACGGGCGCCTCGAGGTGCTCG
>JAUWSP010000169.1 GCA_030610025.1 Acidobacteriota bacterium
CGGCCGATCTTTGAGGTCCTAGGGCCAACAAAGATGATCGCTATCGTGTAGAGGCCCGTCCAGGTGGTTCGCAGGGGGACGGCGGCGGCTACTCAGACTATGACGGACGGGCAGCCGCCTTGTCTCATCATCGCGCGGGATCTCTTGTGCTCTGTGAAGGTTCTTGCGCTGCGCTCGACTCGGCACCCCCTGTCGAACCACCTGGACGAACCTCTCGGAACCGACGGTGCCAGATCGGCCAAGGGGTCTCCTGAGTCGGAGGGGCATGGTCGGGTGAGGCCGCAGACTCAGGAGACCCCTTGGTCGATCCCATGCTCCCGGATACCCATCCAGGGTTCGGCGTGGGAACCTCCAGGTGGTTCCTGCATGGGATCAGGGGTCGCTCAGGTACCGGTGCTCGTGCCGATCGCCAGCTTTCGCCACCAATAACGCAGGTGACCCAAGGGAAAGGCGATGGCGCAGTTCAGGTAGTAGAGCCAGTGCAGCGGTACCGCGGCGAGCAGGAAAGTCGCCCCCCTCTTGGACGACAGGAATCGGTAGAAGTCCCTATTCAGCCAGAGCAGGGCTGCCATGGTCACACCCGTCAGAAGAGCCCAGCGAGGCTCGACCAGGGCCAGGAAGAGGGATGCCAACAAGAGAACGACCGCCCCAGCGCTCAACCGCCCGGTCCATCCGAGATTGAGCTCGTCGGCCGGACCTTCCCGACCAGCCAGCAGCTCACTCCAGGGTATTCCCCGATCCAGCAGGTCACTCTGCACTACGCTGCGCAGAGACCATGCCTTGTGGTGCTTGACCTGCACCTCTCTGGCCAGGCGAATACGCCGACCCGAGGCCCTCAGGCGATACCCCAACTCGATGTCCTCGATGGTAGGACGGGGGTAGCGGGCCTCGTCGAAGCCACCCAGATCGAGAAAGACGCGACGGCGAACCGCACCGCAACCGGCCCAGAACGTAGAGGCGTCGGGGCTCCCCTGCTGATGAACCCAGTGGTGCTGCAGATTCTTGTATTGAGCCACCCACCCTGGGGCTGCGGGCTCGTCGTCATAGGACCCGAACAGGGCATCCAAGGCCTCACCATCGCGCAATTCGAACGCTGCCCGGCTCAGAGTGTCCGGGCCGACACTGCAGTCGGCGTCGAGGAACAGAAGGAACTCACCTCGAGCCTGCCCGGCCCCCAGATTCCGGGCCACCGCGGGCCCCTGCTGTCCCCGGGTCCGTAGAAGTCGGGCGCCCGACTTCTCCGCTGTGGCGCGGGAGTCATCCGTCGAGCCGTCATCCACGACCAGAAGCTCGTAGTCTCTGAAAGACGATCGGCGCAGAGCTTCGAGGGAGTCTCGAAATACCTGCCCCCCGTTCAGGACGGGGACTACGACAGAGAAAAAGGGGCGCCTTTCAGAGGCGTCGCCCGTGGATGCTGGGTCGGTTGTCACTTCGAGAATCTCTTCGTCGTGAGGGTTGGAACCCGCCTACTTCGTGGCTGTCTCAGTCGTCATGCCTGCAGGAGTCCGAACAGGCTCGGCAGTCCGTCAGACCGATCTCGAGCGCCATTCCGATCCTTCCTACATCCCGACCATCGCTCGGATAGTCTAGCGAAACCCGTGCGAGCTCTGTCAGCGAGAGCTATTCCATGGACCCGATGTGGAGGGTGGAGGCAGCGCGGAGCTCTCCCTCCGATCTTGCGATCGGAGAGAGAGGATTGGGAGGTTCCGTTTGGGGTTGGTTGGTTTCGACTTTACCCTGGTGATTTCCAGGGAATGGGATAGGAATGTCTAGAGGCGTTCGAGATCTTGAGATCTCCGATAGAGTAGGTAGGACGAACTCTTCGAAAGGGGAACCTCCCAGTCAATACTCTCCAGCTCTTTCGAGCTTTGTTGGAGACATGATAGCAGCTTGTGAAGAAATTCACAAGCCCCCGAAGAGGACCCCACTCGTCCGGTCCGATTCGCCAGAATCCAACCTCAGAAGCCACTCCGACCAGGACCCTGATTCTCCGGGCTGGAGTCCACCCTCATAGAACTCCCCGGAGCCATCGCCAGGCTCCAGGGAGCCGGCAAGATCCGTCGAGCCGACGATACCAGCTCGACAGAATCGTCGAGCGAAGGCTCCCATGCTTTTCCGTCTCCGGCTTGCAATTCCTTGAACAATAAGCACTTACGAAGCTCTCAGCCGTTGGCACGATCTCTGCTATAGCTTCTCTCGTGAAGGAAATGAGCTACAAGTCGAACCAAGAACCCAAGACGGCAAGCGGAGGAACAACATCATGAAACGGATCGCGATAAGCATGACCCTGACCGGCCTGGCGGCTCTCCTGGTAACCATCCCAGCCCTGGCGCAAGAGAGCTCACAGAAGGTGCGAGGAGAAGTCATCCAAGTCCAACAGCAGCAAGAGACCCAGAACCAGGGTGAATTCGATCACTTCACCATCAGAACCCGCCAGGGTGAGGAGATGCAGCTCAGGCTCGGTGCGGCTGGCCAGTGCGCCGACTGCGTGCAGGTCGGAGACCAGGTTCGCGCCCGGGTCATGCAGGGATCTGGAGAACAGGTTGGACAAATCCAGTCGATGAAGGTGAAGCGCAACGGAGAGATGAATTCCTACACGAGCCAGGATGGCCAGATGGTCTCCGCTCAGCAGCGGCTCCGTGACGGTTCCGGAGCGGGACAGCAGCGCGGCAACAACAAGGGAGCCGGGAATGGCAACTGTCAAGGCGGAGGTCAGGGTGGTGGCAACCGTGGCGGTGGTAGTGGTGGCGGTGGCGGTGGCGGCGGCGGCGGTCGATGAGCCGCGACGAAGCATCGCGCAGGAGCCAGGGGGCGGCCCAGGCCGCCCCCTTTTCATGCCTGGGGCTTCGCTCGTCTCGCACACCACGCTAGGATGAGTCCGTGAGCCCAGCGCGAGCCCGTGCCCTTGTGGCCTTGTCCCTGCTTCTGGCTGTCCTGCTCTTCAGCTGGACCGTCCTCGAGGCACGTCGCCAACGCAGTCAAGTTCAGGAGACGCTGACGGCTCAGGCCACCGTCTTGGCCGGCTCGCTCGGACCCGGCCTGGTCGCCGCCTCTCATGCCAGCCGGGAATTGGACGAAATCATCTCGTGGAAAATCCTCGACAATGCGCGCCTCCTGGCAGAGCTGCGCCTCGCGGGGAGGGATGATCAGGAGCATCTCGAAGAGCTGGCTGCCGATAACGGCCTCGACTCGGTCGTCTTCTTCGACTCTGAACAGCAGCAACGGCAGCTGCTGGGCGAAGGAGTGCCCGAGACGGTGAAAGCGGACCTGCAGGATCTGTTCGATGGAAAGGCCGACGAGGTGGTCCTGGGCACCTCTCTGGAGGAGGGCATCGAACATCTGGGAGCCGCGGTCAGAACGGCCTCAGGAGGGGTGGTTCTGGTACGGATTCACCCCTCTACAGCGCGGACCTTCGCACGCCGTCTCGGTGTCGAGAACCTCCTGAGAGGGCTGGTCGGCTCGGGTGGGGTGCTGTACCTGAGCTACCGGGAGGAGCCGTCGGAGAGCGTCGCAGAGGTGGCATGGGATGCCGGTCCAGTGCCGCCCAATCCACCCTCGGAACAGCAGTTGTTCGACCTCCGGGGCGAGACCGCATTCGAAGTGGAGATGCCGATTGACTCTCCAGCCGGCACCCGTGCAACTCTTCGTGTCGGACTGGATGGCAGTGCTTTGCAACGGGCAGCCACTCAGACCATGTGGAGGTCGTTGCTCGTCGGGTTGGTCCTGACCGGCTTTGCGGTGAGTGCCGCAGGCTTCGCCGTCGTCAGCCGCTTGCGAGCGCGCGAGCGTGAGGAAGCGGGTAAGAGGCTCGCCGAGGCCGAGACCGCCCGGCGACGCAGCGAGCGCCTCGCCGCGGCCGGAGCCCTGACCGCGGGCATGGCGCACGAGGTTCGGAGCCCCCTGAATGCCATCGGCCTCGCCGCCCAACGCTTGGAGCGGAAACTGTCGCACGAGAGCGACCTGCAGCAGATAGCAGGTCGAATTCGTGTCGAGGTCGATCGACTGGAGGGCGTCTTGCGGGGATTTCTGGAGTTGGCGAGCCCGGTGTCGGACCGCCGCTCTGAGAACGACCTCGCTGATGTGGCCCGCGAAGTGCAGGACCTGCTATCCGACGAAGCTGCGGATCGAGGCGTGCACCTGGACGATGTCGGTGGCTCGGCCTCGACGAGGGCGGACCGAGAATCGATCCATCGGGCCATCGTCAACCTTGTTCGCAACGCCATCCAAGCGAGCCCTCCGGGAGGACGAGTTACCGTGATGGCCGAGAAGAGTGACGGAAGGGCCCTGCTTCGTATTCAGGATCAGGGGGCAGGGCTCGACCCAGACCTGGAAGGCAGGTTCTTCGACCCTTTCGTGACCGGCAGGAACACCGGCACCGGCCTGGGGCTGGCGCTGGTCAAGCGCGTCGCCGAGGAGCACGGTGGATCCATCACTCTTGCCAACCGTGACGGCGGCGGTGCAGAGGCCACCTTGAGTCTTCCACTCGATGAAAAAGGAGAGACATGAGCCTGGACGGAAGAGTTCTGATCGTCGAGGACGATGCCGCGCAACGAGAGATGCTCGTGGGGTTCCTGCGGGACCTGGGAGTCGAGACCGAGGAGGCCGAGGACGGCCGCCAGGCGCTCGATTTGATGAGCAGCCAGCTGATCGATCTTGTCGTCACCGACCTCCGAATGCCGAAGATGGAGGGCTCCGAGCTACTGCGGGAGATCAAATCCCTCAACCCCGAGGTCGGCGTGGTATTGGTAACCGCCTTCGGCACGGTGCAAGGAGCTGTCGAGTCTCTGCAGGCCGGAGCCTGCGACTACCTGCTCAAGCCTCTCGATCTGGACGAAGTGGAGCACGTCCTTCGTCGCTGCCTCGAAGAACGACAGCTACGGCGCGAAAACCGGGAGTTGAAACAACGGCTCGGCGAAATCGAGTCGCTGCCCGGCATCGTCACCGCCGGGGGCGCCATGGCCGAGACCCTCTCGAAGGTGGCTCGGGTAGCTCCTTCCAACGTTTCCGTGCTTCTCATGGGTGAGAGTGGTACAGGCAAAGAGCTCGTGGCCCGGGCCATCCACGCAGCCAGCCCAAGAGCCGATGGACCGTTCGTAGCCGTGAATGCTGCCGCCCTCTCCCCGACTCTCCTCGAGAGCGAGCTCTTCGGCCACGAGCGAGGCGCCTTCACTGGAGCCGATCGGACTCGCGCCGGCCGGTTCGAGAGCGCCGAAGGTGGCACGCTGTTCCTGGACGAGATCGGCGACCTGCCGTCCGAGATCCAGGTCAACCTGCTGCGGGTCCTGCAGGAGCGCACCATTGAAAGGGTCGGTTCCAATCGTTCCATTCCCGTCGACGTCAGGGTGGTGGCTGCCACTCACCACGATCTTCCGGCACGCATGCAGGAGGGCGAGTTCAGGGAGGATCTCTACTATCGCCTTGCTGTCGTCACCATCGAGCTGCCTCCTCTTCGGCTGCGACGATCCGACATTCCGGCGCTCGTAGACCACTTCCTCGGCAAACATGCGGATGCCGCGGGCGGCGGGACAAAGAGCTTCTCGCGCGAGGCCATGGACCTGCTGGTACGGTACGACTTTCCAGGTAACGTGCGGGAGTTGGAGAACATCGTCCAGCGATGTCTGGTCCTGGCTCGCGGTGAGCTCATCAGTATCGACGATCTTCCGGCTTCAGTCCTGGGCGCCACCCAGCAGTCGTCAGGGGCCGACCTTGGGTCGGACGCTAGCCTGCCGGCACGAATCGCTGCCCTGGAGCGAACCGCCATCGACGAGGCCCTGGAGTCCGAGGACGGTAACCAGACGAGAGCGGCCTCCCGCCTGGGCATCTCCGAACGAGCCCTGCGCTACAAGCTGGCGAAATACCGGCAGGATTTGGAAGACGACTCGTAAGAGAGACTTCGTCCTGGGGACTGGGCCCCAGGACTCGAGGGCTTGGGGGCTTGAGGGCTTGGGGGGCAGGATCCTACAAATCATGAACAGGACGGCAGGTTTGGTCGTGGTGGGAGGTTGGTTTCGACGAAATTGTCGAAGCTTGATCGCTCGAAGACCGGCAACAAGGCGAGCGGGATGGCACAGGAATTGCGGTTCTCTCTGGCGTCTACGACAGTCGACCTCTTCCAGGAGCCCATTGAATCCACCATGCCTGACAAAGCTCTCCGTCTCATCGCCCTTGTTGCCCTGCTGACGTCGACTCCAGTACTCGCCCTCAATGGTGAGATCTTCCTACTCGGTGGCCTCACGCAAGCGAGCTACGGCACGGACACGGACACCGACGCACAGGCTGCCCGCCTCACATTCGTGACTGGCGACAAATACCAGTTCAGAGCCGACGTC
>JAUWSP010000398.1 GCA_030610025.1 Acidobacteriota bacterium
GGGTGGCACCTGTCGCGGGCCGCTGTTTGCAGGCACTGGATTTCGTCGTGAATCCCCCTCCGAAAAGATACTGGCTGCTACCGGCCCTCATCGCTCTTCTGCAGGCGCTGCCGTTCCTTGCCACCTTCTGGCTGACGCCTCCCGCGGGTCAGACCTACCTGAAAGTGGGCTACCTGCCCGAGGACATGCACGCCTATATGAGCTTCATTCGGCAGGTGCCGGACGGCGGGTCCTTCCTGTTGGAAAATCACTTCGTGACCGACGACCAATCGGGCCGCTTCGTGCTGCTCTTTCTCTGGCTCCTCGGCGCGGTGTCGGCTGTGACCGGCATGGCCCCCCGTTGGGTGCTGGAGCTGTCGAGAATTCCACTCATCTTCGCCTTCTTCGCCGTTCTCTGGTGGTTCCTGGAGCCGATCCTCGCCGACAGACGGACGCGCCTCTGGGCCGCCGGGCTGATCGGCTTCAGCGGGGGTCTGGCGGGATTTTTCCGTCCCCTGGCGGAACGGCTACCGGCCGATGGTGGCAAGCCGTTTCTGGTCTCGACCTGGCACCTGTACGGCTGGAGTACCTTCGAGAGCCTCTACAACCCACTCTGGATCTGTGCCTTCATCCTCCTGCTCGTTGCCCTGCGCCGGCTCCTGCGACCATCCGACGACGGGCGCTGGCTGCTCGACTGGGGCGTCGGGCTCTTGCTGGTGGTCTTGTGGTTCGTCCACCCCTATTCGGCGATGGTGGCCTTCGCAGTCGGGGTAGCTCGGCCCGTGGCCCAGTTGATTATCGAAGGTGTCGTCGAGAAGCGGCGGTTGCTGGGTCTGGGGTTGACCTTTGCGGCGGCACTGGCGGCCATTCTCACCGTGGCCGCCTGGCAGCTGGCCGACCCCGTGTTCCGAGCCTCCTCCGGCCAGTTCTTCGGTCGCCAGCAGCTGGCGGTATTCTGGTATCCGGTCACCTTGGGCCTTGTCCTGGCGTTCGCCATCAAAGGTGGGGTCCATTGGATCGAGACCAGAAACATCTATCGGTCCTCTCTGCTCGGTTGGATTGGCGCTGTGGTCCTCCTGCACACGTCGCCGGTGATCAACGGCTACCACTTCGTGCCCTATCTGCATCTGCCGATCTCGATCCTGGCGGCCACCGTGATGCCGGGCATCTGGGATCGGTTGTGGGGTGTGGACCGCCGGAAGACCCTGGTAGCCCTTTCGATGCTGGTACTTCTCTTCACCTCACCGATCCTGGTCACCCTCGAGTCGGTGCGAGAACTGGGGGCGCGAAACCTGGTGCCCGAGGTGTTCGTGGAGATGACCTCGGTGATGGCCGACTTACCGCCGGATCGAGCCCTGGCACCGCCTCAGATGGGTCTGCTTCTGCCGGCCTACACCCATCATTCTGTTTGGGCCGGTCACTGGTTCTTGACGCCGGACTACTGGTCGCGCGTCGATCAGTACGCCGCAATGGTCGCCGATCCCGGCAAGCAAGGAAAGCTGCTGGAGCTGCTCCGGGAGGAGAGCATTCGCTATCTGATCGTTCCGGCCAACGTCAGCGATCGGCTAGCTCTGGCTCTGGAGGGCAATGTCGCTAAGCGAATCCGGATTGGCGGGCTGGAGCTACTGATCCTGCATAGGTAGGGTTGGAAGCCTGTCAGAGGCATCGGTTTCGGCAAACCCCTCCGTCTCACCGAACAGATACTGGGCCGCAGGCACTACGAACGGATCGAAGTCGAGTCCCCTGGCGTCACCTCCAACACTCGAAATTCATTGAATACCCCCTGGGGTAAATCCTGGAAGGGTCTTGGCTTCGTCGTTCCAAGGTCGTATACTTCGCGCGGCCGCCGTTCGGTTTGCACCCGCCTGACCCGTGGCGCGCGTGCCTTTGTCGAGGCCCGAGCGGCGGCCACTTTCAATTCCCGCCAGTCGCAAGCTCTCAGTCGCCAGCTTCAATGAAGCTGGTCTGTAGGCACGTCTGCGCTGAGGCGGTGGGGCATTGAGGCCTCGGGCCTTGGGGCATTGCGGCGATGGGGCAGTGGGGCAGTGACGGATCAGGGGCCTGGAGACCCGAGAGTCGAGGGGTTTTGTATTCTGGGGGGTCGCCCCTGTACAATCTGCGGAACGCAGACGATTGCACTGGCTTCAATTGACTGTGGTGCAGGAACAGGGGATTCGTGTCAGCAAGATCTAGACGGGACTGGCTTCCGCCTCAAGACCGCCGGGTCGGCAATGACCGTCGCTCGGGTCTGGATCGCCGCTCGGGGGAGAGAAGAACCATGCAAGTGTCACAGCAGTCCAGAGCCGAAGCCCCGCCGCCAGCGCCCGAGGTCGATTCCGATAGGCGCGCACACCGGCGACACGCAGTGTCCAACCTTCGCCTCAGCGGGCCGATCCTCGGCGATATCCTGAACACTTCTCCGACGGGCATAGCAGTTCAGACCAACGAGAGCTTGCGAGTCGGATGGAGTTACGCTTTCAAGATGAAGCATGGCACCGAGATGATCCGAATCCCAGGCAAGATCCAATGGTGCCGCCTCGTGCGACTGATGCGCATCGACGACGAAGAGTACCTCCCCGTCTTCCGCATGGGGGTCGAGCTGGCCGGCAGTGTCTGGAACAAGTCCCAGGTCTACGTCTATCCATGATTCCAGGGTGGTGGGCGCCGTGGGCTGGGCCAGGCCCCGCCCAACATCACATCATCGAGCACGGAATATGCAGGGGTGTCCCTCGCGGGCGTCCGGCCCGGACCCAATACCTGGGACTCGTTGCTCCACGGCTCTGAGAGGGATCGATCGATGGCACGAATTCTCGTTACAAGCGCTCTGCCCTATATCAATGGCGTCAAGCATCTCGGCAACCTTGTCGGCTCCATGCTGCCGGCCGACATCTATGCACGCTTCGAGCGTCAGCGGGGCAACGACGTCCTGTACATCTGCGCTACCGACGAGCACGGCACGCCGGCGGAATTGGCGGCTCTCGAGGACGGTCTCGAGGTGGCCGAGTACTGCCGACAGCAGTACGAGATCCAGGCCGACATCTACCGGAGATTCGACCTTTCCTTCGATCACTTCGGTCGCAGCTCCTCGGCCGAAAACAGAGAGCTGACACAGCACTTCTGTCGACGACTCGATGAACAGGGTCTGATCGAGGAGCGCACGACCAAGCAGGTCTACTCCGAGGCCGATCGGCGATATCTGCCGGATCGCTACATCATTGGCACCTGTCCCCACTGCGGCTATGAAGCGGCCAGGGGAGATCAATGCGAGAACTGCACGCGCGTGCTCGATCCGACCGATCTCATCGAGCCCCGGTCGGCGGTCTCCGACAGCACCGAGCTCGAGATCAAGGAGACCCGCCATCTCTTCCTGCTTCAGTCCCAGCTGGCTGGGCGTCTCGAGGAGTGGATCGGTGAGCAGTCCGACTGGCCGATTCTGGTGACCTCCATCGCAAAGAAATGGCTCAAAGAGGGCCTCCACGATCGAGGCATCACACGCGATCTGTCCTGGGGCGTCCCGGTGGATCGCGAAGGATTCGAGGACAAGGTGTTCTACGTCTGGTTCGACGCCCCGATCGAATACATCGCCGCGACTCAGGAGTGGGCCAACCAGGAGCCGGGAGCTCGGGATTGGCGCTCGTGGTGGTACGAGGCGGACGACGTTCGCTACGTGCAGTTCATGGCCAAAGACAACGTCCCGTTTCACACCATCAGCTTTCCCGGCACCATCCTGGGCTCCGGTGAGCCATGGAAGATGGTCAGCTTCATCAAGGGCTTCAACTGGCTGACCTACTATGGGGGGAA
>JAUWSP010000325.1 GCA_030610025.1 Acidobacteriota bacterium
GCGCCGATCAGGGTGCCCAGCACCCGGCCCTCGCCGCCCATCAGGCTGACGCCGCCGATGACCGCCGCGGCGATGGCATAGAGCTCGTACATCTCGCCGGACAGTGGAGAAGCGGCGTTCAACCGAGCGGTCATCAGCACGGCGGCCACACCGGCCATGAGGCCGGACAGTCCGTAGATGGCGATCTTGTAGGGGATCACCGGCACTCCGGAAAGCCAGGCCGCCTGCTCGTTGCCGCCGATCGCATAGCTGTACCTGCCGAGCTTGGTCCGAGTGAGAACCAGATGTGCGACGGCGTACAAGATGGCGACCACGACCACCAGAACGGGGATGCCGGCGATATCGCCGGCCAGGGCTCGGAACGATTCGGGGAGACCGCTGATGGGTTTGGAGCCCGAGTAGATCTTGGCGGCGCTGCGGGCGATCAGCATCATGCCCAGCGTCGTAATGAAAGGGGGAATTCGGCCAAGGGTCGTGATCAACCCGGTGAGAACGCCACAGAGGAGTCCGACAGCGAGCCCGGAGCCGACCGCCACGAAGACGGAGTGACCGGCGACCAGCAGGTCCGCTACAACCAGGCCGCACAGGGCGAGGATGGAGCCCACGGAGAGATCGATGCCGCCGGAGATGATGACGAAGGTGAGACCGATGCCCAGGATCGCGTTGATGGCCGACTGCTCCATCACATTGAGCAGGTTGTCGGTACTGAGGAAGTGGGGCGATGCGATGCCGAAGAGAACGACCAGACCGACCAACACCAACAACGTCTGTAGACGTGCTGGGATGGTCGTCCTCCGAACGGCTTGGGGCACAGGTGTTCTCCCTACCGAGTGCCTACCTCGCCGGCGGGTGCGACCACGAGGTCCTCTCCGGCGATGTCCTGCCACGAATAGAACTGAAAGGTCTGGTCGTCGGACATCGCCACGAAGAGGCCAGCCGGGAAATTGGCATTGAGCACCGCGTTGGTCACGTCGGAGCCGTCACTCTCGTTCGTCGAGACTCGCACTGACTTGACGAGTGGATGGTCGTGCGGGTTCTCGGTCTCGCCTTCGCGGGCAAAGATCCGAAACGAGTTGGCCTGCTGATCGGACACCAGAATGTAGCCCGTGCCGTCCGCCATTTTGTAGATCGAGATGCCTTCGCGGTCTTCTGTAAAACCGTTTGTGCCAAACAACGCCAACTCGACGTCGGCTTCAGGGGCGTCGGGGTCGGCGTGGTATTTGTGGATGCCGGCGCCCTCGTCCGAGTAGTAGACATACCCCAATTCATCGTCTACCGCGATGGCCTCGATCTCGCCGCTACCGCTCCACTGGCCGAACTCTCGGACCTTGATGGCTACGACGGTGCCGGTTCCATCGTCCTGCAACCGGTACTGCCAAAGATAGGCACCCGAGGCTCCCTCCTTACGACTGACGATCGCGAAGATGGCGTCGTCGGAGGCCCGCTTGTAGAGCGCCACCCCCATCGGCCGGTTGGCTGGCTCCTGGCCCGCGAAGACCTCGATACCACCGCCGTCGATTGGAGTCATCTCTGGCAGGCGATAGACCTTCAGCCGACTCGTGGGCCGCTCTGTGGCAATCGCGAAATCCGTCGGAGTGCCATCGAGAATCAAACCGTACCCGACATCGACATTGTTCATTCGACCGAGACCGGTCACGGTCTTTTCGGCCAGAATCTTGCCATCGAGATCGAACGCGTAGATCGAGCCTCCCTTGTCGGTGCCAAGGATCAGGCTCTTGGAGGGGTCCTCCGGGTGGATCCAGATTGCCGGATCGTCGGAATCTACCGCTACGGCTTCGCTGGCAAGAACAGGCTCGATGGTCGCTTCTTTCTCTGTCGCGACTGCCGCGCGGGTCGTTCCGTCCGGCTCGGGAGTCGCATCTCCAGTTTCAGCGGCCTGATCGGTGCAGGCCACCAGAGAGAAGGCAATCAGAGCTAGTGCAACGATGGTAAGAGCGTGACCTGCCGACTGACTGGATCCAACCAGGTTTCTTGATGATCTGGACACGAGTGGTTCCCTCCTACGATTTATGGATTCGAGGAATTTCAACTGAGTTTGAGATTTCGATCTCGCAGAGTCACTCACCGCCACCTGGCACCGGCCCGGTAGTGTCCCGGACGACAAGGCTCGGTGAAACGACGTCGTGGCGAGGTTCGGTTCGGCCCTTGTCGATGCGCTCGAAGAGCCGATCCACCGCCATGCGACCCATTCTGACGCTGGGCTGGTGAATACTGGTCAGAGAGACATGCCTGAGTGCTGCCACCGAGGTGTTGTCGTAGCCCAGAAGAGAGATGTCTTCCGGAATGGTGAGTCCCGACTCTTCAAAGGCGTTGAGTGCGCCGAGGGCACACAGATCGTTGGCTGCAAAGACCGCGGTCGGCAGTGGCCTTCTACTGAGTAGTTCTTGCGCCCCGCGGCGCCCGGGCTTTTCGGTGAAGCCTCCGGTGACGACCAGGATGTGCCGCTCCAGGCCCAGTCGATGCATGGCCTGCTCGTAGCCCTCGCGGCGTGCCTGTGCCCCAGCTCCCGGACCGCCGTCGATGTGGGCGATTCGGGTATGTCCCAGGGATGCACAGTGCTCGACCGCAATCTGAGCGCCTTTGGGATCGTCATTCGTGACGCTGTCGCTCCAATCGTCGGCAGTAGGTCTATGGAGCACCACGAGAGGTGCCGATCGACCAAAGCCCTCGATGGTCTCGAACTCGATGCGGGGGCCCGCCAGGATCAAGCCGTCGACCCTGAGCTCGAGAAGGCTCTCGATGGCTTCCACCTCGAGGTCCTGCTGGCGATCCCCTGTGCTGAAGAGCACCGTGTACTCGAGCTCTCTTGCCCGGCGTTGGATTCCAGAGACGACGTCGCCGAAGAAGGGGTTGCTCAGGTCGGAGACGACGACGCCCACCATCCGGGTGCGCCGCTGAACCAGGCCCCGGGCCATGGCATTGGGTCGGTAGCCGAGCTCGGCTACGGCCTCTAGAACCGCGCCGCGATTGGAGGGAGACACACGGGCGTCACCACGGATCACCAGCGATACCAAGGACTTGGAGACCCCGGCCCGACGGGCGACGTCGAGGATCGTAGGCCTCTTGCGTTGGTTGGGCCTGGGCGGCTTCCTGGAACTGGGCACTTGACTTGACTCTGGTTTACTGTTAAGAATTGGAACGTTCCATTGGAACGTTCCAAAGTATACCCAAAACTCGGCATCCATGCCAGCCACGACGACTTTCGAGATCTTCTAGCCATCGACAAGCGTGCTGGAGACGAAATGAGTGACTGTGCAACAGGTCGAGCGATTGGAACGTTCCAATTTCAGGCGCGACGTTTCAGTCGATCCCGCAGACGCGAGTCCCACACATTGACCTAAGGAGGCAGCAATGAATCGAATTCACGGAGCTAGATTCTGGATGACTTGTATTGGAGCTCTTTGGGTGTTCATTGCCGCCCCGCTGGCTCTTCAGGCTCAGGGCAACGGCGTCGTGGAAGGTCATGTTTTCGACGTCGCGGGCAACGGCGTGATCGGGGTGGAGGTCAGTATCGTCGATACGAATCTAACGGCCGTGACGGGCGAGCGTGGGCTCTACCGCATCGCTCCCGCTCCCGCTGGCACCCATACCCTGTTGTACGTCTACATGGGCTTTGGGGCCCAATCCTATGAGGTCGATGTCGTCGCCGGAGAGACGGTGACGCAGGATGTGATCATGGAGGCATTCGGCGAGGAGATCGATGTTCGCGACTCGCCGATTCTCGAGGGGCAGGCCGCGGCTCTCAACCGCCAGAGGAATGCCATCAACATTCAGAGCATCGTTGCAGCCGATCAGATCGGGCGCTTCCCAGACAAGAACACGGCCGAGGCGACGCAGAGAATTCCGTCCGTTACTCTGCTTCGCGATCAGGGTGAGGGGCGCTATGTGATCGTTCGGGGCACTGAGCCCAGGTTGAACTCCACGACCATCAACGGCGAGCGAGTTCCTTCTCCCGAAGCGGGGAAGCGAGATATCGCCCTGGACGTGATTCCGGCGGATCTTCTGGAGTCAATCGCGGTCACCAAAGCACTGACCCCGGACATGGATGGAGACTCGATTGGTGGCACGGTGAATCTGGTTACCAAGCGGGCACCTGAAATCAGGCGGATATCAGCCGTCGGCGCGGCCGGGTACAACGAGCTCTCGGAGGGCAACATCTGGAACGGAAGCCTCACCTATGGCCAGCGCTTCAACGAGAAGAAGACAGGGATACTGCTCTCGGGTACCGCGCTGACGACCGACC
>JAUWSP010000159.1 GCA_030610025.1 Acidobacteriota bacterium
CGTCGATTGACCGGAAACCGCGTCACCACCCTGGGTGGCCGTTGGCGCCAGGTAGCGTAGTCCACCATCCCTCTGAGAGCCAGCACCGCCCTCTCCGGAGAGGAGTAGCTGGGAATATTCAGCGAGGTCAGGATGCGCCTCGCCTCCTCGACCTCGTCACCACCCAGAAACGCCGCTACCAGAGGTTTTCTGCCGTCGTGTGCCTGAGCCAATCGACGGGCCAACTCCACCGGACGGGTCATGTTCTGCGGTGTGGCGATCAACAGGGTCGCATCGTTGAAGTCGCTCGCCTGGATCGTCTCGAAGGCGGCCATGTATCGATCGGGATCCGCATCACCGATGACATCGACCGGATTGGCCACTGAGGCCGCGGGCGGCAGGACGGCCCGCAAGGCCTCCTGTGTTGCGGCATCCGGGGGCACCAGCTCGAGCCCCGAGCCTTCCGCCGCATCCGCAGCCATGATGCCCGGCCCGCCGGCATTGGTGATGACCGCCAGACGTCTGCCTTGCGGCAGTGGTTGCATGGCGAAGGCCTGGGCATAGTCGAACAGCGACTCGAACGTCTCGGCCCGAATCACACCGGCTCGCTTGAAGGCCGCCCAGTAAGCGATGTCGGCCCCCGCCAGACTGCCGGTGTGTGACGAAGCGGCCTTCGCGCCAGCAGCCGTCACCCCGACCTTGAGGATGACGACCGGCTTGATGTCGGCTGCCTCCTGCGCAGTTGTCAGAAATCTCTCGCCATCATCGATGCTCTCCAAATAGCCGGTGATGACTCGGGTCTCCTCGTCCTCGGCCAGCGCTTCCAGGAAGTCCACTTCATTGAGGTCTGCCTTGTTTCCAAAGCTGACGGTGGTGCCCAGCCCGATGCCCTGACTCGCCGCCCAATCCAGAATGGCGACACACAGGGCGCCGGACTGCGAGATCACTGAAATGCCGCCCGGCGGCGGCATCACCGGTGCAAAAGTAGCATTCAGCTTGTGGTGAGCGTTGATCAGACCCACAGAATTAGGACCCATGAGTCGGACACGGTGCTGCCGACAGAGGTCCGCAATTCTCGCCTCCAGATCGGCACCGTCCTCCCCCACCTCCTTGAAACCAGCGGTCAGGATCACCATCGCCCCAACCCTGGCGGCCAGAGCCTCCCTCACCGCCGCCTCGACCTTGCCCACGGGCAGGGCCACCAGGCAGAGGTCCACCGACTCACCGATCGAAGAAACATCCGGGTAACAACGCAGGCCGAGGATCTCCTCTGCCCCCGGGTTGACCGGGTAGATCGCTCCTTCGAATCCAGCCTTGAGCAGGTTGGCCAGGACCTCGTGGCCGACTTTCCCAGCGCGCCGAGAGACGCCGAGAATGGCGACCGATTGGGGCTTCAACAAAGGCTCAAGCATTGCTCGGTTCTGCTTCGTCGACCGGCCTCCTCGACAGGGCCCAGACCACGACCGAACAGGCCGCCGCGAGGAAGCAGAGGACCCCGGCGAACAGGAAAGCCAGGATGTAGTCCTGGGTCGCGTCGAACAAGACTCCTCCCACCGCAGGGCCGAGAATGCCGGCCACACCGTAGGCTGTGAAGATCCAACCGTAGTTCATTCCTAGATTCTTGGTGCCGAAATAGTCGGCCGTGGCCGACGGAAAGAGGGCGAAGTTACCGCCAAAGTTGAGGCCCACCCAGGCCGAGGCCACGAACACCGCCAACACCGAGTCGACTCCGGCCAACAGCATGAAGGCCAGTCCCTGTCCCAGAAACATGATCATCATGGCTCGCGGGCGATCGATGATGTCACTGATCTTGCCCCAGAATATTCGCCCAATGGCGTTGAAGATGGCCAGGATACCGACCGGCTCCACGAAACGGCCGAAGCTGCCCATCCAGGCGGGAGCGAAGGTGCTGCCGCCCAGGATGGTGCCCATCATGGGCTTCCACTGACCAATGGCGAGGAGGCCTGAAGTGGCACCGAAGATGAACGTGATCCACAGCATGCAGGCCAGGGGTCGATTGAGCATCTCGTGCCATTCCACGTCCCGCTGGACCTTCACGATCGCCGGATCCGGAGACCAGCCAGGCGGCTTCCAGCCCTCGGGTGGGTTTCTCAGCAGGGACGCACCGAGCAGCACACCGACACCTGCTACCAGGCCGTGCATCACGAAGAAGGCCCTCCAACCGATTCCAAATCCAGGTCCGGCAGAGAATCCCAGGCCGATCATTAGGATCTGGAGCAAGCTCAGCCCTTCTTCTCCAGCTCCAGGCGCCTGAAGGAGCACCGAAGCAGGACCAGCAAAGAAGAGCGCCCCCGCCCCGAAACCGGCCACCGCCAGCCCCGTGATGAAGCCTTTCTTGTCAGGGAACCACTTGACGGCGGCGGCGATCGGGCAGACATAGGCGAACCCGATCCCAGCACCGCCGATCACTCCGTAGGTCAGATACAGAGCCCAGGGTCGTTCGGGAGCCACGAGAACGGCCCCCGCCAGGAAAGAGATCCCGAGCAAGATGCCGCCGATCGAGGCGACCTTGCGGGGTCCGATTCGGTCCTGTAGGCGGCCCGCCGGGATCATCACGATCGCGAATGTAGCCAAGGTCACCGAGAAGGCCCACTGTGTGGTGGCCCGATCCCAGCCCATCTGTCCCTCGAGTGGTCTCACGAACACGCTGAAGGCATAGACGGTGCCGAGGATGATCTGCACGATCAGGCCCCCGAGAATTACGGTCCAGCGATTGCCGGCAGATTCCCTGCTCATACTGTTCCTCCGAGCTCTTATGTTTGGGTGAATCGAAAAGCCAATACCGATGGTAGGAATGTCGCTCGGCCACCCCGCTTTGGGCAGTTCCGAGCACTCATAAGAAAGTAGCATTCCTGGGCTCGATTTCAACGCCCTCAAGGGGTAGGCGCCCTCCTACCCCGGCGGGTGTTCCTTCGAAGCCGACTCGCTGCAACACTAGGATGAGGCTTGAGGCACCCCTTTGGGGAGCCATTCACACTCCAGACTCCTGGAGCCGCAGTACTCGCTGCCAGTCGATCCAAAAAGAAAGCAAATCCGGTACAGTGATCGACTCTTGCGACTCGTAGACTCGATTCAAACCATCCCGAATCATGGTTGAAGTTTCGGAACCACTCATGGACAGCCCAGGGAGATAAAGCACAATCATGGAAACCAAAAAGAAGTCCATCGAATCTTTGATGACCGAGAAGCGGACCTTCCCCCCGTCGGAAGAAGTCCGCGGCAGGGCGCACATCTCGAGCCCGGAAGAGTTCGAGAAGATGTGGCGGATGTCGATCGATCACCCCGACGAGTTCTGGCTCGAACAGGCGAAGAGCCTGACCTGGTCGAAGGAGCCCACCAAGACACTCGAGTACGTCTGGGACACCGAGAACCGACGCATCGAACACACCTGGTTCGCCGATGGCGCCCTCAATGTGTCCTACAACTGCCTCGACCGGCACATGGGGACACCCACCGAGAACAAGACCGCGATCCTCTGGCAGGGAGAAGAGGAAGATGCTGTAAGGCACATCACGTATCGCGAGCTCTACGACGAGGTCCGTCAATTCGCCAATGTTCTCAAAGCCAACGGTATCCAGAAGGGAGACCGCGTCGCCATCTACCTGGGCATGGTTCCGGAGTTAGCAGTCGCCATGCTGGCCTGCACTCGCATCGGTGCCATCCACTCCGTGATCTTCGGCGGTTTCAGCGCCGAGGCCATCCGCGGCCGGGTCAATGATTCCGATTGCAAGATGATCATCACGGGCAACATCCTTCGACGCTCCGGCAAGCGAGTCCACCTCAAAGACATCGTCGACGAAGCGGTCACCGACACACCCTCGGTCGAGAAGGTCATCGTGGTGAAGGTCAACGACGAGCCCTGCAACATGCAGGAGGGTCGGGACCTCTGGTACGGCGACGAGATGGCCAAGGTCGACTCCGAGTGCAAAGCGGAGCCCATGAATGCCGAGGACCTGCTCTTCATCCTCTACACGTCCGGCTCAACGGGCAAGCCGAAGGGTGTCGTTCACACGACCGGTGGCTACCTCATGCACGTCAGCCTTTCCCACCAGCTCATCTTCGACATCCATTAGGACGACGTGTATTGGTGCACAGCCGACATCGGCTGGGTCACAGGCCACAGATAAATCGTCTCGGGGCCGTTGGCCAACGGCGCGACCTCTCTCATGTTCGAGGGCGTTCCGACCTACCCAGACGCAGGCCGCTTCTGGCAGATCTGCGACAAGTTCGGCGTAACCGTCTTCTATACGGCACCGACAGCCCTGCGGGCGCTGATGCGTCTAGGCGACGAGTGGCCTGCCAAGTACAAGCTCGACACGCTTCGGGTGCTGGGTTCGGTGGGCGAACCCATCAATCCGGAAGCCTGGATGTGGTACTTCGACAAGATCGGTCGCGGGCGCTGCCCAATCGTCGACACCTGGTGGCAGACCGAGACCGGCGGCTTCATGATCACCCCCTTCCCGGGTGCCCATACCTTGAAGCCTGGCAGCGCCTCCCGTCCATTCTTCGGCGTCGATCCCGTGGTCCTGCGCGATGACGGTACCGAATGCGACGCCAACGAGGGAGGAAAACTCTGCGTCAGCCGGCCCTGGCCGGGCATGATGCGAACCATGTGGGGCGACCACGACCGCTTCATCGACACCTATTTCACGATGTACGACGACAAGTACTTCACCGCCGACGGTTGTCGCGTCGACGAAGACGGCGACTTCTGGTTGATGGGCCGTATCGACGATGTGGTCAACGTCTCGGGCCACCGGCTGGGAACTGCCGAGATCGAGAGCGCCCTGGTGAGTCACCCATCGGTGGCAGAAGCGGCCGTCACACCAGTCCCTCACGACATCAAGGGGCAGGGCCTCTACGCTTTCGTGACACCGGTCGATGGTGTCGAACCCAACGAGGAGCTACGTAAGGCCCTGGTGAAGCACGTCCGCACCGAAATCGGGCCGATCGCGACTCCGGAAGCCATCCAGTTCGCACCGGCACTGCCGAAGACGAGATCGGGCAAGATCATGCGGCGAATTCTCCGCAAGATCGCCGAGAAGGACACCGACAACCTGGGTGACATTTCGACCCTGGCAGACCCGGCGGTGGTCGACAGCCTCGTCGAGGGCAGAGGCTGAGAGCAATCGAGCCAGACCCGAGCCCTGTTCGACGTTGCTGACGACAGGGAAGGGTGAGAAGCTCGAGCCAGGAATCAGTGGTGGGGTCGGCAGGCCGTCCGAGCCGGCTTTCGGCTCCACCGCCGTAGCTTGACAGCCGTCATAGCCAAAGTAGAATAAGCCTCGATCGGGCCAATCTCTTCTGGGGGGAAGAACCGACGGCTCAGAGTCTTCTCGGATCGCTATGGGACTGAAGCATCACACCATCATCTTGGTGCCGCACTCGCGCGCCAAGTTCAGAAAGTGGACCGTCAGCACCCGTCAGCTCGTGGCTGCCGGCCTGACCGCGGTCCTGCTTCTGCTCCTGACCGCGGTCTCGACCTGGTCCTTCTTCTTTTCAACCATAGAGAAGAGCCAGCTCGCTCAACTGGAACAAGAGAACCTCCAGCTACGAGAGATCAATCAGGACTTCGAGACCAGCGTTCGGGAGCTCGATCGCCAATTGGTCGATTTCGAGGATCGGACACGCCAGCTGGCTATTGTGGCCGGACTCGATGGCCTGGGTGGCGAGCAGGATCCGGGGATCGGTGGAGAGGATCTGCTTCTTCCCGACCAGGGAACGCTCGGGCATCTGCACGAGCGGGCGGTCTACCTGGATCGAGGGTTGGATAGCGTCGGAGCCGAGCTGGCCGAGAGGCTGCAATTGGCAGCCAGCACGCCTTCGATCTCGCCCGTTCGAGGTCTCCTGACGAGCAGCTACGGATACCGCAACGACCCGGTTACTGGACAACGAGCCCTGCATCGAGCTATCGACATCTCCACCGCCCCAGGGCGGCCGGTCAAGGCGACAGCTGATGGGTTCGTGTTGAGAGCCAAGCGCAACGGCCGGCTTGGAAACTCGATCGACATTTCACACGGTCACGGCGTGATCACTCGCTACGGCCACCTGGCTAGCTACAATATCGAGCCCGGCCAGCGAGTACGCCGCGGCGAAGTGATCGGCTTCGTAGGCAACACGGGGCGCACAACGGGGTTCCATCTACACTACGAAGTCCGTCTCGACGGGCAGCCGGTCAACCCGTTGGTCTACATCCTGGACAAGCGGCCAAGTCGCTCTTGACCCCATTCGAGTCCTTTTGAATCCGGACCGCAGGGCCCTGCCGGACGGCCAGTGGTCCGGAGGGAATCTTTGCTACACTGACCTTGTTAATGCCTGTCGGGGCGCCTCTGCCCCTACTCCAGCTTAAGAAGAGAGTTTCGGAATGCTCAATCGAGCCCTCACCAAAGTCTTCGGCAGCAAGCACGAGCGCGACATCAAGCGGATGCAGCCGCAGGTGGATGCGATCAACGCCCTGGAACCCGAGATCAAGGCGCTTTCCGATGAGGCCCTCCGGGCCAGGACCGCCGA
>JAUWSP010000348.1 GCA_030610025.1 Acidobacteriota bacterium
CAAAGTGAAGCGGAAACGGCCGGGAACGATCGGCGTCTGCGCCCTGATCCAGAACAAGTACAACATCGACGCAGTACCCCACGTGCTGTGCCTGGGCTTCACCCGCGAGGAGTCCGAGGATTTCCTCATCGAGCTCAACTACCTGGGCATCGACAACGTGCTGGCGGTGCGCGGCGACGAGAATGGATTCAAGAAGCCGCTGCAGTACGGTCGCAGTGCCAACGAGTACGCCAGCGAGTTGGTCGCTCAGATAGCTGCCATGAACCGTGGACGCTACCTCGAGGAGGGCATCCTGGATGCCGACCCGACGGATTTCTGCATAGGGATCGCCGGCTATCCGGAGAAGCACTTCGAGGCACCCAACCTGGAGACCGATGTGAATCGCACCAAGACCAAGGTCGAGGCCGGTGGAGACTACATCGTGACCCAGATGTTCTTCGACAATCAGCGGTTCTTCTCCTACGTGGAGGCCTGCCGCAAAGCGGGGATCGAGATCCCGATCATTCCGGGATTGAAGATCATCACCACGAAGCAGCAGTTGCGCACTCTGCCGAGCAAGTTTCATTGCGACATTCCGGCGGAGCTCGCGGACGAGATCGATGCCGCCAAGCCGGAGCACGTCATGGAGATCGGCGTCGAATGGGCACTGAAGCAGGCGACGGATCTGCTCGACCATGGTGTCCCCGCGTTGCACTTCTATCTGATGCAGAGCTCGAAGCCGATCAATCTGCTGTTGGAGCGGGTCGAGCTTTAGCTCATGTCACATCGAGTGCCTCGATTGACAGGTCAGTCAGCCTCCACTAACCTTGCCGCCAGCATCCGGAGCGGTCCGGAGAGATCCGGACACGGCAACCTGGAACGGACAACCAAGGTGCCATCTCGCTCCCTTGCGGCGACGTAGGTGAGCGAGGATGCGGCCACCCTGCCATGGCTTGGCAGGAGGCAACCAAGTGTCCGACAGAGGATCCCGCTTTCGTGGTGTTTGCGAAGCGGGTTGTTTTTTTGGCGAGTGTTGAGGAAGTGAGCCAGCGATGAGTGACCTTCATTTCGACGTACCGATCCCGCCGTGCCCGGAGGATTGGGAGGCACGTACCCAGGCTCTGCTGGAGTCCCTGGAGGAGCGCATCCTGGTCATGGATGGTGCCACGGGAACGGGCCTCCAGGGCGAGCACCTGACGGCTGAGGATTTCGGCGGTCCCGACCTCGAGGGCTGCAACGAGAACCTGTGCATCACGCGCCCGGACGTGGTGTTGCGTCTCCATCGGCTCTATCTCGAAGCCGGGGCCGACATCGTGCAGACCAACAGTTTCGGGGGCACACCCCTGGTACTGGCCGAGTACGACCTGGCCGAGCGGGCCTACGATCTCAATCGACTGGCGGCGGAGTTGGCTCGGGAAGCCAGTTGGCCCTTTTCGGTGCCTGCCAGGCCACGCTTCGTCTGCGGCTCCATGGGGCCCACGACCAAGGCCATCTCGGTGACCGGTGGTGTGACCTTCGAGGAGCTCATCGAGCACTATCGCGTCCAGGCTCTGGGGCTCATGGCCGGCGGTGCCGACTACTTGCTGCTCGAGACCTGTCAGGACACCCGGAACATCAAGGCAGGTCTGCTGGCTCTCGAAAAGGCGTTTGGTCAGGCCGGTTGGCGCCTGCCCGTGGCGGTGTCGGTGACCATCGAGACCTCCGGCACCATGTTGGCGGGGCAGGACGCCGAGGCCCTGGCTGTCTCCCTCCTGCACGCCGATCTGTTGTACCTGGGCCTCAACTGCGCCACGGGCCCGGAGCTCATGACCGACTCTCTGAGAACCCTGTCTGACCTGGCTCGCACCCGGATCGGCTGCGTGCCCAACGCCGGACTGCCGAACGAGGAGGGCATCTACGTGGAATCGCCGGAGGATTTCCGGCGCATCTTCCAGCGCTTCCTCGACCACGGCTGGCTCAACATGGTGGGCGGCTGCTGCGGAACCACGAACGAGCATGTGGCGGTGCTGGCCGAGCTGGTGAAGGGGGCCAAACCGCGAGCCCTACCTCACCATCAGCGCAGCTTCATCTCAGGCATAGAGGCTGTCGAGCTCACCATCGACAACCGCCCTCTGTTCGTCGGCGAGCGAACCAACGTCCTGGGTAGCCGCAAGTTCAAGCGCCTGATCGCCGAAGGTGAGATCGAAGCAGCAGCGGAGATCGGCCGGGGCCAGGCCCGGGCTGGGGCGCAGGCGATCGACATCTGCATGCAGGACCCTGATCGTGAAGAGGTCTCCGACATGGAGCGGTTCCTGGAACAGCTCACGCGAATGGTGAAGGTGCCTCTGATGATCGACACGACCGACGCCGAGGTCATGGAGCAGGCGCTGACCTGGTGCCAGGGCAAATCGGTCCTCAACTCGATCAATCTCGAAGAAGGACGCACCCGTTTCGACCGGGTGATCCCCATCGCTCAGGCGTTCGGCGCCGCGGTCATCGTCGGGATGATCGACGAGGTCGGCATGGCGGTGAGCGTGGATCGCAAGCTCGAGGTCGCCAGGCGCAGCTACCAGATCCTGACCGAAGAGATGGGCTTTCCGCCGGAGGACATCTGGTTCGATGCCCTGGTCTTCCCTTGTGGCACCGGAGACGAGAACTACATCGGTTCCGCGGCTACGACCATCGAAGGCGTGCGGCAGATCAACGCCGAGTTCCCCCTGGCGCGGACGGTGCTGGGGATCTCCAACGTGAGCTTCGGCCTGCCGGTGCCGGGTCGCGAGGTCCTGAACGCGGTCTTCCTGTACCACAACACCCAGGCCGGCCTCGATGCCGCCCTCGTCAACACGCAGCGGCTGGCCCGCTTTGCGGACATACCCGAGGAGGAGAGGCGCCTGGCCGAGTCGCTCATCTTTATCGAGTTGGGGGATGTGGCGGCAAGTGAGAAGGCGGTGACCGAGTTCACCGAGTATTTCCGGGACCAGGACTCCAGGGTGGTGACCACTCCTCGTGCCGAGCTTCCCCTCGAAGAGCGCCTGGCCCGCTCGGTGGTGGAGGGCTCGAAGGAAGGGCTCGCGGAGGACCTGGCCAAAGCTCTCGAGGATTCCCGTTGGCCGCAAGCCATGGACATCATCAACGGGCCGCTCATGGTGGGCATGGCCGAGGTGGGGAGGCTCTTCAACGAGAACCAGCTCATCGTGGCCGAAGTGCTGCAGAGCGCCGAGGTCATGAAGGCGGCGGTGACCTTCCTCGAGGACTACATGGAACACCAGGAGGGGGCGGCTCGGGGCAAGGTCATGCTCGCGACTGTCAAGGGCGACGTGCATGACATTGGCAAGAATCTGGTGGACATCATCCTGTCCAACAACGGCTACGAGGTCGTCAACCTGGGGATCAAGGTACCCAGCGAGCAGATCATCCAGGCCGTCCAGGAGCACCAGCCCGATGTGCTGGGCCTGTCTGGACTCCTGGTCAAGAGCGCCCAGCAGATGGTGACCACGGCTGAAGATCTGTCAGTCGCCGAGATCGACCTGCCGATGGTGGTCGGGGGTGCGGCTCTCACCCGACGCTTCACCCACAAGAAGATCGCTGCAACCTACGATGGGTTTTGTACCTACGCCAAGGACGCCATGCACGGGCTCGCTCTGGTGCAGCGGCTCACCGATCCTGCCAAGCGGCCAGAGCTGGAGGCGGAGATCAAGAAGGTGATCGCAGAAGATCGAAAAGCCGAGGTCGCGCCAGTGCCCTTCGAAGCGATGGGGACAACTCGCAGTCCCGCGGTTCGGACCGACCTCACGGCTCCCGAGCCACCCCATTTGGAGAGGGTCACAGAGGAGCTGGATCTGGATGAGGTCTGGCCGCTGCTCAATCCGCAGATGCTCTACGGGAAGCACCTGGGGTTGAAGGCCGCCGTCAAACAGCTGGAGGCCAAGCACGACCCGAAGCTGGCTCACCTGAAGCAGGTGGTCGAAGAGGTTCAGGAGGTGGCTCGCTCGGGTGCCATGAAGGCCCGCGCAGTCTGGCAATTCTTCCCGGCGGAGAGTGTCGGAAATCAGTTGCTGCTTCGGGATCCTGCGAGTGGAGACACGGTCGTCGAGTGGAGCTTCCCCAGACAACGCGGCACCGATGGACTGAGTCTCCCGGACTATGTGTTGCCGCAGGACGACCACGTGGCGTTGTTCGTGACGACGGCC
>JAUWSP010000545.1 GCA_030610025.1 Acidobacteriota bacterium
CGGGTGCCCCGCTAGCGGCGAGCTCTTCGAGCTTGGCCTGCGTGCCATCCGTCGAGGCATCATCCACCACGACAATCTCCAGCCCCACATCTGCCGGTAGCGGCGCATTCGCGACCCTGCCGAGCACCTTCTCGAGGGTCTCGACTTCGTTGAAAGCAGGAATTACCACAGAGAGCTTCTTCATAGCTCACGCAGTATAGCGTGGCCTCCTAGCCCGCATTGCTTCTGAGCCCCACGGCATCTAGCGGAGATCGCCCGCCATCTCAGGCTGGCTTCGTTGGAGCGCCCGCGCTATCTCTTGGGTCTCTGGGGGATACCGCGATTCTGACAGTTGCCGGGAGCCTTGCCGCAGGCCTTGTCGAAGATGGCCAGGAAGGACGCGTCGAGTATCGGGCTGCCAGAGAACTTCTCGATACCGCTCGTGGGCCCGTAGGAAATCAGCCCGACGACTCTGTTTGTCGGCCCGTTGGCACCCGACTGGCCGATCGCTCGCTGCCCGAAATTCTGGATGAAGGGCCCGCCGCTCGAGCCCGCAAGCATGTCGGAGCCATAGACGGCAGTGCCGTCGAAACAGCAAGCCGCATCGCCACTGGTCACTTGATGCAACTCTTCTCCCCCATCGTGATTCGAGGGAAAACCCAGAATATGGACATGGTTCGGAACCAGCGCCTCGGTTCTGAACCCCAGCCAGCCGGTGGCCTGACCGATGGACCTGCCCTCTTTGTCGTTGAGGACGAGGACTCCGAAGTCGGCTGAGCTCGGCAGCAGTTCTCTGGACTGCTTCCAGCCCTCGGGCACCACCGCGAACTTCCCTGTCCAAACACCGGAGGGAAACTGGCCGCGGTAATAGCCTGGAACGAAGGCAAAATTCTCGAAGAAGCGATTGCGGATTGCGTCGTAGACGCAATGGCCAGCTGTCAGGATGACGCGATTGGAGATCACCGTCGCCGAGCAGACGAAGTTGCCCTCGCGAGACTTGAAGAAGAGTCTCCCCACCGTCGTATAGGGAAAGGAAGTTCGAGCCTTTCTCGGCACCAGACGGCTACTCGTGAACTGCAGTGTGCCCGTGGGAAGGCTGATGGTGCTTTCTTCAGTGGTCCCCAGATCCTCCGCCAGGAGCTGGGTCATCCGTGCCCGAGAAACGCGAGGCAGTGGCAGTTCTCGCGCCCGACGCATGCGATTGGGAGTCCAGTAGTCACGGTCGGACCGCACGGAAGAGGAAGCCACCTCTCGACCTTGCGCGACAACCATTCCGGGAGCCGCGATCGCGATGACGAGGGCGCCTAGCAGCAGTTTCTTGAGCATGGCAAGCAATCCTTTCGATTGTTTCGCTCGAAAAGCCAACAGTTCAGTATAGCAATTAGCTATCAGCAGACTGTGTTGAACGCAACTCACACCTGCCTCTACTACCGGCGCTGGCAAAGGGATTACAGCACTACTGGATATAGCCGAGCGCCCGCAGCTCGTCGAGAGTCGAATCGGCGGGTGCAACGACCTCCGGCACCAGAGGCTCACGCGACTCGAGGGCTTGCTGGAGCGCCTCGTTCAGGCGGCTGGCCGCCTCGATACCATCACCGGTCGCGCTTCCAAACCACTGCTCGTCGGGGTCTCGTGAGAGGTCGAAGAGATCCGTATCGATGAGCTTCCAATTCTCGAGGCGAACTGCCGTGGAGCCGCGTTGGTCCGGAGGACGATCGAGCCGGCTGATGGCGACTCTCTCCTCGACCGACTCTTCCCCGATTCGAGCACTCAAATCGACTCCAGAGAACACCGAGGGGATCTCGAGGCCCGCGGTCGACACCACGGTGGGAGGTATGTCGATGCCGCGAACCTGAGCCGGCACCCGCCGACCGGCGTGCTTCGAACCGGGGAGCTTGATGACCAGCGGCACCCTCAACAGCTCGTCGTACAGCGTATGGGAGTGCCAACCCACGATTCCGTGCTCGCCGAACTCCTCTCCGTGATCGGAGGTGAAAAGGATGAGGGTGTTCTCATACAGATCGTTGTCCTTCAGATACCGAATCAGGATCGCCAGCCCGTCGTCTGCGGATCGAATCTCGGCATCGTAGGCACTGAGGATGTGCGGTAGGTCTCGTGCGGCATCGAATTCGATCTCGCCCCGGTTGATCTGGCGAAGCAACTCGATGCTGATCTCGTCTGGCAGCGGCCCGTCGTATCCTTCGTCGAAGAGCTCCAGGTACTCCTGTCGAGGGGTGTAGGGGTGGTGAACCTCGTAGGAGTGGAGGAAGAGAAAGAAGGGTCTGCCATTGCCGCTCTCGAGCCATTTCAGACCCGCACTCACAGTACCAGCGAAGTGCTCCGATGAGGGCTGATTGTAGAGCTCGAAACCCTGATCCAGGCCGAACACCCGATCCATTTGTCCGCCGCCGGCAAAAGCTGCCGTGCGATAACCCGCTTCCTGCAGGACTTCCGCGACAGTGAGCGCCTCTTCGGACAGCCGGGTCTTGCCCGACCAGGTGGCGAGATGATGATGGGGCAATAGCGAGGTGAACATCGAGGCGTGAGAATGCAGCGTGGAGGGGGCTTGCGCTATCGCCTCCTCGAAAACCACCGAGTCCTCACACAAGGCGTCCAGGGCTGGACTCGTGTCTGGTTGATAGCCATAGCACCCGAGGTGGTCCGGCCGCAGGGTATCGATGGAGATCAGGATCACATTCGGACGGAGCTCGCCCTCCTGTGGGTCGACATCCTTCGCCGAGCAGGCGGCCAGCAGCACACCGGCTGTCGAGATGGAGGCCAGAAGCAGCCTGACCATGGTCTGTCGAGCTCTCACGATCTGTTCTCAGTTGTGCATTGCGCCCCCGGGCAGGATCTTCCGGTC
>JAUWSP010000157.1 GCA_030610025.1 Acidobacteriota bacterium
GTGCAAAAGGCCCTCTCCAATCTCATGGCCGGTCGTACGACACTCGTCATCGCGCATCGCTTGTCAACCGTGATGAACGCGGATCGAATCGTCGTGATGGACAGAGGCAGGATCGTGGAGCAGGGCGACCATGCAGAGCTACTGGCGGTGGGTGGGCTCTATCGCCGTCTCTACGACTTGCAGTTTCAGGCCTGAGGATCGATTTCGTGCAGAGCATGACAGGGTTTGGCCGAGCTTCTGGGGAGAATCAGCGTTTGCGGGTGGAGGTCTCCATCCGAACCGTAAACCACCGTCATCTCGACGTCACAGTCAGGGTTCCAGAGGAGCTCAGGGAGCTCGAGAGCTCCGTGCGAAAGGTGGTTGCGGAGAGCCTCACCAGGGGACGGGTGGAAATCCGTGTCGACGTCCTTTATCTGAACAGCGACGAGCCAGAGCTCGAGGTGGAAGAAGCTGCCGTTGCCTCGTTGCGGGCGATGATCGATCGGCTTGCAGATAAGGGATTGATCAACTCGGAGTTGAGCTTCATCGACCTCTTGAAGGTGCCAGGCACGGTGCGTACCTCATCGAGCTCGACCACATTCGAGTCGGAGGATGCCCAACTTCTGAACCAGACGGTTGGCGGGGCACTGGAGGGAGTGGTTGCTGCGCGCCAGACCGAAGGGCGCAACCTCAGAGGTGTCCTCGAGAGGTTGGGGGGTGAGCTGAGTGCCGTGGTCTCCGCCGTGGAGGCCGAATGGCTGGGAGTGACGGCCGACCTACCTGAGAGGCTGCGAGCCAGAGTAGACGAGGTACTCGAGGCTACAGCGGCGCCTCTGGACGAAACCCGGTTGGCGCAGGAGGTCGCGATTCTGGCTGAGCGTGGTGATGTCCGAGAGGAGTTGGATCGCCTTCGGTCACACCTCGAGCACTTCGGTGATCTGGTCGGAGGCGAGGGGCAAGCAGTGGGCAAGCGGTTGGACTTCCTGGCCCAGGAGATCTTCCGGGAGCTGTCGACGCTAGCCGCGAAATTTCGAGACCCAGAGGCTGTACAGAGGGTTATCGACGGCAAGTTGGTGTGCGAGCAGATCCGGGAACAGGTACAGAACATCGAGTAGACGCTCGGTGGAACGAATCGAAAGGGTCTACGAGTCGGTATGCGAAGAGGCGAGCTGTTTCTGTTGACGGCACCGTCTGGTACAGGCAAGGACACCCTCATCGATCGTGTGTTGACGGGCGAGGCCGGTAGGGACGGTGCCCTGTGGCACTCGATCAGCTACACCACCCGCCAGCCACGAAGCGACGAGGTGAATGGCGAGCACTACTACTTCGTCGACCGCAAAACGTTCGAGGCGATGACCTCGAAGGGTGAATTCCTCGAGTGGGCCGATTACAACGACAACTACTACGGGACTTCGGTCCGAGAAGTCGTGCCGAGACTCGAGCGGGGCATCGACGTGATCCTGGACATCGAGGTCCAGGGAGCCCAGCAGATTCTCGAAAAGAGGCCGGAGTCCCATGGAATCCTGGTCTTGCCGCCGAGCTATGAGGCATTGCGGGAGCGCCTCCAGCGGCGGGGAGAGGACGACGACTCCCAGATCGCTGAACGATTGGCCGTATCTCTTTGGGAAATCGAGCGTTATGAGCTTTTTGGGTATGCTATTATCAACGACGATTTGGACCTCGCCGTACTGGCTCTGACGGCGATCATCCTGGAAAAGCGACTTCGGCGAGACCGGCAGGTTCATCGAATCGAGACGATTCTCCAGGGTTTTCGTTCCGCGGCTCGGGGCGAGTAGTCCAGATGTGCGTTTCGTCATCAATTCAGCCATGAACTCCTAGGAGAATTCTTGATATGGATCGAATGCCCGAGAGAATCGACAGCAAATTCCGTTTCGTGCTACTCGCAGCTGAACGCGCCGAGCAGATGCTGCGAGGAGCGAGGCCGAAACTGGAGATACCGGACAAGAAGGCCACACGGATCGCGATGCACGAGATCGCCAATGATCTGGTGGCATGGGATTTTGGTCCAGCGCCCGAGCCCGTGGTAGTCGAAGAGGAGCTCGCCGTCGAGACGGAGCCGGCTGAAGAGACGGAGTAGCACCCCTGTCAGAACTCGGCCCGCGGTGCCGGGAACTTGCTCGGCGGGTACCCCTGGGTAGCGGTCGACCTCGATGAAAGGACGGACATGCCTGAGTCCCTGAACGTGCTCCTAGGAGTCAGCGGAGGCATCGCCGCATTCAAGGCTCCCGAGATCGTGCGCAGCCTGCGGGGCAATGGGCATTCGGTACGTTGCGCCATGACACGCAGCGCCGGTGCCTTCGTGACGCCCCTGACCCTGGAAGTCCTGACCGAATTTCCGGTCTACCGAGAAGAGTACCTTCAGGCCAACAACAGCGGCGAAGAGCTCCACATCAGCGCTGCCCGATGGGCCGACGTGATATGCGTGGCTCCAGCGACCTGTAATACCCTGGCTCGGTTGGCCCTGGGTCTGGCCGATGACTTCCTGGCTACTACCTGCCTGGCATTCACCGGGAGCCTTCTCGTGGCTCCTGCCATGACCAGCGAGATGTGGGAGAAGGAGGCCATCCAGGCCCATGTGACAACGCTTCAGGGGCGCGGAGTGATTCTTGTGGGGCCGGTGGTGGGTCCGTTGGCGACTGGGGAGACGGGGATGGGGCGAATGGCCGAACCGGACGAGATCGTGGCCGCGATCGAAGGAACCCGGAATCGGGGCGACCTACGGGGTAGGACCGTGCTGATAACGGCGGGTCCGACTCACGAGGCGCTCGATCCGGTTCGCTTTCTCTCCAATCGGTCCAGCGGCAAGATGGGCTTCAGCCTGGCCGCTGAGGCTGCGAGTCGTGGGGCGAGGACGCTGCTGGTTTCAGGCCCTGTATGCCTCCCGACGCCCCATGGAGTCGAGCGGATCGATGTGACCACTGCAGCTGAGATGGCCGAAACGGTCGAAAAACTGGCTCCCGAGGCCGGAATCGTGATCATGGCAGCAGCCGTAGCGGACTTCAGGCCTGAGTCAGCCTTCGAATCCAAGCTGAAGAAGGTCTCCGGGCCGCCAGAGCTGAGGCTCGAGGGGACCGAGGATATCCTGACCCGACTCGGTGAGATCGCGCCGAATGCCCTGCGGGTCGGCTTTGCCGCGGAGACCGAGAAGCTCGAGAGCGAAGCCAGGCGAAAGCTGGAAGGCAAGAATGCGCACTGGATCGTTGCCAACGACGTCTCGCGGAGCGACATCGGCTTCGGATCCGAAGACAACGAGGTCACGGTCTTCCGCCGCAACCAGCCGTCGGTCACCATTCCCCTTCAGGCCAAGCGGCTGGTTGCGGGTCGGCTTTTCGACCTGATGCAGCAGGAGCTCGAGGGAGTCGAAGCAGGGATGGCAACCACCGGTGGATGATCTTCTGGAATATCTGCAGGAGATCGGGTTCGAAGATCTCTATTTGCCTCGAGCTCGAGGCCCTTCCGAGAGTAGCTCTCGGGCGCAACAAGCAGCGGCCACGCCTGGCGGCTCGAAGAGCGCTGAGGAGCGTAGGAGTTGCCTGGAGGCTCTCGAGGCGGCGTCCCGAGATTGCGTGCTCTGCAAACTCAGCCAAGGACGGCAAAAGGTAGTGTTCGGCAGCGGAGATCCTGACGCTGACTTGATGTTCATCGGCGAAGGACCGGGGGCCGAAGAGGATCGGCAGGGACTTCCTTTCGTCGGTCGGGCTGGGGAGTTGCTGACCAAGATCATCCAGGCAATCGGCTTGGAGCGCGACCAGGTCTATATCGCCAACATCGTCAAGTGTCGCCCGCCGGGCAACAGGGATCCCCAGCCGGAAGAGGTGTCGGCTTGTCGCCGATATCTCGAGCAACAGATCGATCTGATACAGCCCAAGATCATCGTTCTCCTCGGCCGGGTAGCGGCGCAAACGCTGCTCGGCAACGACCTGACGTTGGGACGGATGAGAGATCAATGGCACAGCGTACGTGAGGTCGAGGCACGGGTGACCTATCATCCGGCAGCACTGCTGCGCAATGCGTCGTTCAAGCGACCCACCTGGGAGGATATGCAGGTAGTTCGCGACCGACTCGCAGAGGCCTCTGGCAGATGAGCTTCCAGGACCGAGAGTTCCTGAACCGTCACCGAGTGGGCGAGCCATTGTTACAATAGTCAGCCATGACAGTCGAGTCGCTTCCGGCCTCTGTGGAGGTCGCAGATCCAGAGGGCATCGAGCCTGAAATAAGCGTCATCGTACCCGTCCTCAACGAGGCTGGAACGGTGGTGGAGCTGTCGAAGCGCGTTGCAGAGGTTCTGGATCGAATCGGGCGCCGGTTCGAGATCCTCTTCGTCGACGACGGGTCTTCCGATGAGACGCGACAGCGGGTCAAAGAGGCTCACGAGATCGACCCTCGGGTCAAGCTGGTCGGCCTGAGACGAAATTTCGGCAAGGCCGCGGCATTGTGCGCCGGCTTCGACTACTCGCGAGGTGAGATCCTGATCACGATGGACGGTGACTTGCAGGACGATCCGGATGAGATCCCCCGTTTCCTCGAGAAACTCGAGACGGAGGACTTGGATCTGGTGTCCGGGTGGAAAGAGCTGCGTCAGGATCCGGCGTCCAAGCGATACCCCTCGCGGCTGTTCAACTGGGTGACCAGGAAGCTCGCCAGCGTGGACCTCCACGACTTCAACTGCGGATTCAAGGCCTATCGACGGGAAGTGCTGGAGGAGATAGCCCTCTACGGCGAGCTGCACCGCTACATCCCCGTCCTGGCCAGTCGCCGTGGTTTCACTCTGGGTGAGCTATCGGTCGTGCATCATCCCAGAGAGCACGGAGCCAGCAAATACGGGTGGGATCGTTACTACAAACGCCTCCTGGACCTGATCACGGTGCTGTTCATTACAAAATACACTCGCCGGCCATTACACCTGTTCGGCATGATCGGCCTCACCTCACTGTTTGTGGGCCTCGGCATCAACCTCTACCTGGTGATTCTCTGGTTGTCGGGCCAGACCCTGTCGAATCGTCCGCTCCTGCTGCTGGGAGTCCTGCTCATGCTGCTCGGCATCCAGGTCCTCACAACCGGCCTGATCGGCGAGATGATCACGTTCAAGAACTTCAATCGCACCGACACCTATTCGGTCAGGGAGCGGGTGGAGTAGGGAAGGTCGGCACTGAATCTTCTCTACCTGACTCAGACCTACCCTCGCTTCGAAGGCGACACGGCAGGGCCCTTCATTCGGGATCTGGCGAAGGCACTGGTCCAGGGTGGAGACCGCGTGACCGTGCTCACACCTCATGCCGAGAATGTCGAGGCCTCCTGGAACGATGACGGCGTGGAGGTGAGGAGCTTTCGGTACGCTCCAGAGCGCCTGGAGGTGCTGGGCTACAGCCGTAGCCTCAGCTCGGACGAAGCCGTGAGAGCCACCGCGGGCGCGGTAGCTCCCCTCTATGCGCTAGCGGCTCGGGCGGCGCTCTTGCGAGAGAGCGTCACTGGAGGCTACGACCTGGTACACGCTCATTGGGTCGTGCCGAATGGCGTTGTCGCGGGCCTTGCGAGAGTCGATGTACCGCTGGCAGTGGGGTTGCACGGCAGCGACGTCTTCATGGCGGAGAAGCCTCTCTTCCGTCCCTGGGTCAGGATGGCGCTGAATCGGGCCAGCCTGCTGACCGGATGCTCGCCGGAGCTGGTAGACCGCGTCTGCCGCTTGGGATTCGATCGCTCGCGATCCGAAGTGATCCCCTACGGCGTCGATGTGGATCGTTTCAAACCCGATCCCGAGAGACGTCAGATCTGGCGTCAGAAGCTGGGTCTGTCCCCAGATGCTGTCGTGGCGCTGGGTGTCGGTCGTATGGTGACGAAGAAGGGGTTTCATGGTCTGATTCCGCTGCTAGCCGATCTCCTGGATGAATTCCCAGACTTCCATCTCGTATTGGCAGGCGGTGGTGACCGCCTGGAGGAGTTTCGACGGAGCTCAGCTGGCTTGTCTGATCATATGCACTTTCCCGGTCTGGTCCTGAGAGACACTCTCCCCGATCTCTATCGGGCGGCCGATCTGTTTGTGCTTCCCGCTGTGCATGACAGCACGGGGACTGTGGATGGTCTTCCCAACGTCATCCTGGAGGGCATGGCCAGTGCTTTGCCGATTGTTGCTTCGGGTATATCGGGGATTCCATTGGCGGTCTCCGATGGAGAGCAGGGTTTGCTCGTCGAGGAGGGCAACGACAAGCAGCTGTTCGAAGCTTTGAGACGTCTTCTCGAGTCACCGTCAGAAAGAGCTCGAATGGGAGCTGCGGCCCGGCTGAAGGCGACGGAAGAGCTCACCTGGTCTGCAGTAGCGCGGCGCTACCGGAGGGCCTACGAAGTGGCCCTTTCAAGAGATCCGGAGGTCTCTGGAGCCAAGGGTTCTGGCGCCCCTACGACAGAGTGAGCTCTGCACCGAAACTTCGAGGGAGAGACGGATGAGTTGGGCCAGAGAGTTGGTTTCTTCGAAAAGTGGTCGCCGCCTGAGCCTGCGGGAGCAGCCGCCGACGACA
>JAUWSP010000181.1 GCA_030610025.1 Acidobacteriota bacterium
CTGGCGACCCAGGTGGCCTCGAACGAGGGGCGTGCCAGGTTTCTCGAACAGTACGTGGCCGACGAGCTCCTGTGGCGCAAAGCGATCAAGCTCGAGTACGACAGGGATCCCGAGGTTCTACGGCAGCACGACGAGCTCTTCAAGCAACTGGTCGTATCTCGATTTGCCGAAAGGGAGGTCCTGAGTCGGATCGAGGTCGATGAGGCCGATCTCCGCAACCACTTCGAAGCCGACAAGGCTCGTTTCACGCCTCCGACGAGAGACGGGCAAGAGGCTTCGGAACCCAGCTTCGAAGAGGCGCGCCCGGCCGTGGAGCGTGACTATCGCCGGATGAAGATGCAGTCGGCCTACCAGGCCCTGATCGACAGCGAGCTGGCGGCTCAAGAGGTCGAGCTTTTTCCGGAGGAGTTGCTTCGTGAGCCCTAGGATAGCTCGCTGGCCTCTGTGGCTGAAGCGGGGCGCAGAGCTCGGCGCACTCCTGGCTGCCCTCAGTCTCCTGCCAGGCTGTGAGCGAACGGCCGAGGTCCTCCCGGATGAGGTACCGAGGGCACCCGTCGAGGTCCGGGCAGCCGTGGATCGGGCGGTGGCCACCACCGGCGATCTCATCACTTTTCGGGTCACGGTCGACTACGATCCGGCCTGGGAGGTCCTGATTCCCGAGCCGGGATCCGAGATCGCCGGATTTCGCATCGTGGACATCGGGCGCGAAGCCCCGGTAGAGACTGGGGGTCGGGTCGTCGAAGGCAGGTACTACCAGCTGCGAGCGGATCTGGTGGGCTCCTACGTCCTACCACCGGTCACAGTGTCTTACAGGCCAGGTGTACCTCCGCCCAGCGAATCGCACGCAGATGGCTCCCAGAGCAACGTGACGGAGCCGTGGAGCGAAGCCAGGACTTCCGAGATCTTCGTAGAAGTGGAGTCGGTCCTGCCGTCGGAAGGGCAGGCCGAGGACATTCGGGGTCTCAAACCGCTGCGTGATGTCCGTCGTCGACCCCCCTGGCTCTGGATCGGTTTGGGAGCTCTGGTCGCCGTTGCCGTGGTGCTGGCAGTCGGTTGGTGGGTGCGCCGGCGGCGGCGTCGTTTGTCGCAGGTACCACCGAGGCCCGCGCATGAGATCGCCTTCGAAGCCCTGGGTGCCCTGCGGCAAACAGACTTCGATGATCCCGAGGCGGTTCGGCGCTTCTACTTCCAGATCTCAGAGACGGTTCGCTTGTACGTGGAGAACCGATTCGCTCTCAATGCCACCGACCTCACGACGGAGGAGATTCTCGATTGGCTGTTTCTGGGCGAGGGTCCAGGGGAAGGCCAGGGCGGGCAGTTGGAACATTTCCTGCGGCAGACCGATCAGGTCAAGTTCGCCCATCAGGAGCCGAGCCAGCAGGATATCGAGAGTACCTACGAACGGGCTCTGGGCTTCGTAGAAGCGACCCGTGAGCCGGACGAGCCCCTGGAGGAGGCGGCATGAACGAGCTCTACTTTGCCGACCGGTGGCTCCTGTGGATCCTGGTGCCGCTGTTCGTCCTCTGGGTCGCGGCCTGGTGGGTCTTGCCGTGGCTGGCACGTCGGCGGGGGAGACAAGCCGCCGTGCGGTACTCCAACATCGACACCCTGAAGCGTTTGAGGCCCTCGCGGAGGATCGTCATCCGGCGCTTCGTGGAGGGGCTCAGGATTCTCACCATCGCCTTGCTGGTTCTCGCGATGGCCCGACCCCAGACCGGCCGCAAGCAGACCCAGGTCCGCACCGAGGGCATCGATATTGTCTTGGTGCTCGACACCTCGGGCAGCATGCAGGCGCTCGATCTGGATGCCGATCGGCCGATCAACAGGCGCCGCAATCGCCTACAGGTGGCGAAGGAGGTCGTCGAGGAGTTTGTCCAGGGGCGGGCGAACGATCAGGTCGGGCTGGTGGTGTTCGGGAACGAGGCCTTCACCCAGTGCCCACTCACCCTGGATCACGGAATTGTGGCCACCTTCCTGGAGGGGATCGAGATCGGGATGGCCGGTGACGCCACAGCCATCGGTTCTGCGCTCGGGACCGCCGTGAAGCGTCTGCGCGACTCTCAGGCCGAGTCCAAGGTGATCATCCTGCTCACCGATGGGCGTAGCAACGCGGGTGCTTTGAGCCCCCAGAAGGCCGCCGAGATCGCCGAGACTTTCGGCATCAAGGTGTACACCATCGGTGCCGGGACCCGAGGCAAGGCACCCTTCGTGGTGGACTCCCTGTTCGGTAAGCAGGTGGTCTACGAGAGTGTCGAGATCGACGAGAAGACCCTGGGAGATATCGCCGAACGGACCGGAGGTCGGTACTTTCGGGCCGAAGACACCAGCGCCCTCGAGTCGATCTACGAGGAGATCGACGAGATGGAGAAGACGGAGATCAAGACGAGCTCCTACATGGAATACAACGAGCAGTTTCGTCGCTTCCTGATTCCCGCCCTGGCTCTTCTCCTGCTGGAAGTCGTGCTGCTGGGAACCCGCTATAGGAAGCTGCCCTGAGACCATGAGACCTCGTTCCCATCTGCCGTTCCTGCCGCTGATCCTCGCGACCGCGGGGTGTCAGGACGTTCGAGTCGGCAGCCCGAGCTCACTGTGGCTCCTGTGGCTCGTCCCACTCATGGTGGCCTTCTATGTGTTCACGTTTCGCTCGGGCACCCTGCTCCTCAGGCGCTTCGCATCGCCGGAGCTCCTGGTCCGGCTGACTGCCGGTGTCAGTCGGCCCCGCCAGTACCTCAAGGCGATTCTCGTCCTCCTGGGCCTGGCTGCCATCGTCATGGCGCTGGCCGAGGTGAAGTACGGTTTCACCTGGGAGGAGGTCACCCGAGAAGGCGTCGACATCGTCGTCGCCCTGGACGTTTCCGACAGCATGCTGGTCGAGGACGCAGAGAGCGCCGGTCGGCTCAGCCGCCTCGAGCGCGCCAAGCGTGAGATCGCCGATCTGCTCGACCTGCTGCAGGGTGACCGGATCGGGTTGGTGGCCTTTGCCGGGACCGCCTTTCTCGAGTGCCCGTTGACGCTGGACTATGGAGCGGCGACGATCTTCCTGGACAGTCTCGATACCGATCTCATCCCGGTCAAGGGAACGGACCTGGCGGAAGCGATTCGAGTCTCACTGCGGGCTTTCGAGGGTGCTGGTACCAGCTCCCAGGCGATGATTCTGATCACCGATGGCGAGGACCACAGTGGCCAGGCTCTGAAGGCCGCCCAGGAGGCCAAGGCGGCTGGAGTTCGGATATTCACCATCGGCATCGGTCGCGACGAAGGAGCCCCGATCCCAACCCGAGGTGGTGGTTTTCGCAAGGACCGTCGCGGTGAGATCGTCCTCAGTCGGTTGGATGAGACGACCCTGCAGAAGATCGCTCTCGAGACCGGCGGCCGCTACGTGCGTTCGGTGACCGGCGACGTGGACCTCGAGCAGATCTACTCCCAGGGCATCAAGGCGGTCCTGGAGGATCAAGAACTGGGCTCCAAACGGCGACAGCGATGGGAAGAGCGCTTCCAATGGCTGGTGGCCATCGCCCTCTTCTGTCTGATGTTGGAGCCCTTGATCTCACCGCGTCGACGGCGAGGAGAGAGCCATGTCTAGCAAGGCGATCTGGATCTGGGCTGCCGCCGTAATCGCCGGCTGGCCTGGCCTCAAGGCACAGGTTCCGACGCCGGAGGCCCAGGTTCCGACGCCGGAGGCCCAGGTTGCGTCGCCGGAGACGTCGGAGCCCGAGAACCGAGAGACGAAGGAGGCTGTTCGTCCTGGCAGTCCCTACGAGGCCTACGAGGCGGGCTTTTTCGATCAGGCTCTAGAGGGCTTCGTCGACCTGCAGGTCGAGCGTCCCGACGATCCGGAGGTCGCTCTCAATGTCGGCAGCACCCACTATCAGATGCGGAACTTCCCGGAAGCCGATCGGACCTTCACCCAGGCGGTCATGGCGCAGGATCCGGGCGTCCGAGGGCAGGCGCTCTACAACCTGGGGAATTCGGCGTATCGACAGGGGCGTCTGCCGGAATCCGTCGAGCTCTACAAGGCAGCGCTCGAGATCAACCCTGACGATGAGGACGCCAAGTTCAATCTCGAGTTCGTTCGCGATGAGATCCGGCGTCGGCACGAGGAGGCCCAGAAGCGTCAGCAAGAGCAAGAGAAGCAGGATCAACAGGAGCAGGATTCGAGCCAGGAATCAGGCCAGGATTCAGGCGAGGAAGAGCAGGAATCTCAGTCGGAGAGTGACGAAGGTCAGCAGGGAGATCAGGAAGGACAACAGGAGCAACAGCCTGAGAGTGCCCCGGACAGGGATCAGGACGGCCTGTCCGACAACCAGGAGCAGAGCGCCGAGAATCCCACGGATCCCGACGATGCCGACAGTGACGATGATGGCCTGCCGGACGGGGCCGAAGATCTCAATCGCAACGGGCGAGTGGATCCAGGCGAGACCGATCCGAATCAAATGGACACCGATGGTGACGGTGTGCCCGACAGCCAGGAAGCGCAAGGTGGCGAGGCGGGATCGGCCGATCCGGAGTCTCTCGAAGGACTGACCCCTGAGGAAGCGGAGCGTTACCTCCAGGCCCTCCAGGAAGGTCGTCCAAACCGACAACATCCAGGTCGGGGGCGGCGGGCGAAAGGAGACAAGGACTGGTGATGCTGGGAGGATCTCGGCTCCTGTTGCGTTGCCTTACCCTGGCCTGTCTTGCGGTCTTCGGGCTGGCATCGATGGCGTCGGCGGCCAGCATCGTGGCGACGATCGACCGCTCCGAGGCAACGGTCGAGGACCAGCTTCAGCTGACGGTCGTTATCGAAGGATCCAGAGGGGCGGAGCCAGTCCTCCCGGATCTCGCGGAGTTCGACGTCTATCCCCGCGGTCAATCGACGCAGATGAGCTTCATCAATGGCCGCGTGAGCTCCAGCGTTACCTACAACTACCTACTGGTCCCGAATACGACCGGTGTCTTTCAGATCGGTGCGGTGACCACGGCTGTCGATGGAGAGGTCCTCTCCAGTCAGCCCTTCCAGGTCAGCATCCTCGGTGCCTCGGCCCAACCGCAGCAGCAGCGCGATCTTTTCATCACGTCTCGCGTTTCGACGACCAACCCGTTCGTTGGTCAGGAAGTGACCTACATCTGGCGTTTCTACAGGCGGGTGCGAATCGGCGATGCCCGCCTCGAGCCCCTGGAGTTCCAGGGCTTTCTGGTGGAAGACCTGGGTGAGGTGCGCGAATACCAGACGACGGTCAACGGTGTGGAGTTTCTGGTCAGTGAGATCCGCAAGGCTCTCTTCCCCCAGGAGGTCGGTTCGTTGGTCATCCCTGCCTCGCGCCTCACCTGCGAGGTCGTGGTTCGCGACTCGCGCCGCAGAAGGAGCCTGATGGACGATGTCTTCGGATCGGCCTCGACGGAGACCAAGGTGCTGCGCAGCGCACAGATCGATGTCGAAGTGCGGCCGTTGCCGTCACCACCAGTCGGGTTCTCAGGCCTGGTGGGGAGCTTCACCATCGACGCTTCGATGAGCAAACAGGATCTGAAGGTCGGAGAATCGGCGACCCTTCGCCTGACGGTGAGCGGCACAGGGAACGTGCAGCTGATCAGTGAGCCCGAGCTCGCCGATCTGCCCGCTTTCAAGATCTATGGCGACCAGCCGGAGAGGTCGATCGACCGCAGTGGTCGCTCGCTTTCCGGGTCTCGTTCTTTCAGCAAGGCCCTGGTTCCGCTGGAGCCCGGGAATTGGATCATCCCTCCTGTGTCGGTCCGCTATTTCGACCCCGAGACCGCAACCTTCAAGGCAGCCACTACCGCCGAGATTCCTTTGATCGTCTCACCGGCGGAGGGCGCTGAAGATCTCCACCTGACGGAGTCCATTGCTCCGAGTACGGGCAAGGTAGCGGTTCGCATCCTGGCCGATGACATTCTTCCCATCTACGGCGAGTTGGATGCGGTCTCGAAGCCCTCCAATCCCCGCAAGTCGACGCTGCTCTTTCTGTTGGCCTTGGTTCTGCCAGTTGGCCTGTATTTTTCGGCTCGGTCTGTTCAGCGGCACCGCTGGAAGTTGGAGCACGACGTGGCTTTCAAGCGCCACCGGGTGGCGTTTCGCCGAGCCCGAAAACAGCTCCACCAGATTGACGGAATGGACACCGATCCGGGGCAAATGGGGCAGTCGACATCGCTCTGTTTGCGAGAGTACATCGGAGAC
>JAUWSP010000425.1 GCA_030610025.1 Acidobacteriota bacterium
CCCGCAGCGAGACCGCAGACGACCTGCATGTCGTGGTCAAGCTGGCAACGGGATACAACGTCGGTCTCCACATCGATCGCATCCGAGAAGTCGAGGAAGTGGGGTTCAAGGAGGCGGTCTACAAGATTCCCGAACAGGAATTTCCTCACGGCCCCGACCTGCCAAAGGTCACTCTTCTGGGCACGGGGGGAACCATCGCCTCACGCCTGGACTATCGAACGGGAGCGGTGATTCCGGCCTTCACTCCTGGTGAGCTCTACGGAGCGGTACCCGAGTTGGCGGATCTATGCAACCTGACGACCCGCAAGATCTTCGGAGTCTTCTCCGAGAACATGGGATGGGAGGAGTACGCCACCCTGGCGCAGGCCATCGGCGACGAGATCGAGGCTGGCGTCGACGGCATCGTTATCGGACACGGTACCGACACCATGGGGCATACCGCCGCCGTGCTCAGCTTCATGGTTCAGGGGAGCCCCGTACCCATCGTTGTGGTGGGCAGCCAGCGAAGCTCCGATCGCCCATCCAGTGACGCGGCTCTGAACCTGATTCATGCGGTGCGCTCGGCGGCATACGGCGACATCGCCGAAGTTCAGATCTGCATGTTCGGTCCGACTTCCGACCAGTACGGCCTACTGCATCGCGGCACCCGATGCCGCAAGATGCACAGCTCGTATCGCAGCACCTTTCGCACCGTGGGCGATATCCCTCTGTGCCGGGTCAGTGCCAGCGACTTCGGACCGCTGACCCATGAGTACCTGCCTCGCAACCCCAACAGACGCGTGAAGATCGATCCCGTCTACGACGATCGCGTCACGATCCTCTACTACTACCCGGGAATGAAGCCCGACGTCGTGGACGCCCTGGTCGATCAGGGCTACAAGGGCATCGTCATCGCCGGCACCGGCCTGGGGCATGTCAACAAGCCGGTCTATCCGGCTCTCGAGCGGGCCATCGAGAAGGGTGTCCAAGTGGTCATGACCGTACAGACCCTCTGGGGCTATGCCCAGATGTACGTCTACGACACGGGTCGCGATCTACTGGACATCGGCGTCGTACCGCTCGACAACATGCTGCCCGAAACGGCTCTCATGAAGCTGGGGTGGGTGCTGGGTCATACCCACGACCACGACAAGGTGCAGGAGATGATGCGGCACTCCTACAGCCATGAGATCACCGAGCGGGAACCCCACAACGGCTATCTCATCCTGCAAGGCGGTCTCCCTGAGACCGAGGAGTTCGTCCTCAGCCAGTGGAAGTAGGAGCTGTCTGGGCTGTCAATCCTCGACGGTGAAATCCGTGCCGCGCGTCTGGCTCGTCGAAGTCGCGCCCCAGCTGGCCGTCACTTCGAGCCGGTAGTCACCCGCTGCCAGACCCTCCGTCGAAAGGGTCCCGGGGATCCACCGTGTGCCATCAAGCCCTGCCAGCGGTGGTCGGTGCCATTGAATATCCCTTACCTCGACAGGCTCTCCGTCGTGAGTCGTTACCCGTGCCTCGACTCCCACCTCCGCGCCTCCCGAGACTAGCGCTGGCACCAGAATCGAGGCCTGGGTACCGGCGACCAGCGCAGGTTTCACCAGGGGCATGAACCGGCTTTCGCCGGCGATCAAGAGATCTCCATCCTCGGATCCCTGAGTCGATGGGTCTGCCAACAAGAGCCATTCACCGGATTCGTCCACAAAGAGAGGCGCGCCAAGATGGGGCGTCTGGTCTGACACCGCGGGCACCAGCAGCCGCGTCGTCGATACCGAAACCTTACCGCTCCGCAGGTTGCGTACGAGAGTACGGAGCTGAAAGTCGCCCGGTGGCAGAGACAGCTCGCCAAAGAACCGCACTCCACCATCGGCCAGGTACTCTTCGAGCTCTCCCAGATCGAGCTGAAACCCACTGGCGAAGAAGTCCTGGATCTTCCAGCTCGCGTCGATCGCAAAGGCCTGAATCTCGAGTGCCGACTTGTTTCTGCTTCGCTTGCGCTCCGGAGACAGGTCCGCCCACGGCAGGTCCACAACAACCGGCACCCTCCACCGGCCGTCCTCCAGCGCCAAGGGCTCGGCGAGCGTGGCGATCTGGAGCTCCTCGACTTCTTCGGCGGTGAGCACCATCTCCGCGGCATCGACTCGCCACTCCGACAGCAACCGGTCCCGTGTCGGCTCGGGTGCGTAGTAGCCAGGTCGATGGAAGATTCGGGCGCGGCGCAATGGTTGCGTCAGTCGTACTTCGATCTCGTGATACACCCCATCCCATTCCAGGTCCTGGGGTTGAAAGCTCAAGACGTAGCTCGCCCCGGTCCGACGCAGCACCCGCGCAGTGGCATGGCTCAGATCATTGAAGTTCTCCTGCAGATCGCCCCCCGTTTCCTTGGCCAGGTAGAGCAACGCATCGGCCGAATAACCCCGTTGTCGCGACTCGGGAATCCCTCTCACGTCCACGGCGTAGACGGTCCAGCCACTATTGCGAATGCCGCGGAGCAGCTCCTGAAGGTAGCCGAGAGCCAAAGCGTCACTCAACAGCCGGTTGTCGAAGCCTTCCGACAAGAGAACGAACTGCTTTTCTCCCTTGATCTCCCGCAGCAGCGTGAAGAGCTCTGCCAGAGAGCGAGACATGGCCCGTAGGTTGCTCAGATCGGGCCCGCCGGCGAACTGCGGCACCAGATCAACCGGTTGCTGTGCGGCAATCTGAACCCATCGGACTTCCTTTTTGTAGGCGCCGATCGCCCCACCTGGCTCACTCACACCGGGGATTTCCGCTCCGCCGGTCGTCGGCACGGCGACACCTACAACCGGATTCACCAGAGCGAGCGCCGCGGTGGCGCCCAACTCCTCGGTTAGACGCTGAAAGACCCTCACCGAAGATTCACCAGTGGTTTCGGCCGCTCCAAACCGAAGCTGATTCAGGTGCTCGATAATCGAGCGCTGTGCCTTGCGATCGGCATCCAGGATGGCGCCAACTAGATCGAGAGCAGTCACCAACTCTTCAAGCTCGTTGGTGAAACCGATCAGCAAGGTGAGGCCCGAGTACTTGCCGTAGGTGGCGATCGCCACCCGATCCTGGGGATGGAGCTGGCTCGTGACCATCGTTCGAACTGCATTCAGGGACCGAGCGAGGTACTGGCGCCGAGTGCTACTGAAATCGAAGAGCACTAGGAGGCGGCGGCCCGCCGCCCGACTATCCAGAGGCTCGCTGGTCGACGTCGGACTCTCGACTCGAGCCAGCACCTGTGACTCGAACGCCGTGATCTCCTGCAACTCCCCTTGGTCATAGATCTCAAAATCCCCTCTGGTCAGCCCTGCAACCGGCTCGCCTTTGACGAGAACCCGGACTGGGACCTCCACGACCGTCACTTCGAGAGTCTCGGAGTACTGATTCGAGGACAGGAGCGTACTTTCAGGGGGCACTTGGGCTGCGATCCGGGCGGGCACCACCCATCGAGCGAGACAGAACGCACCAAGACCCGTCGAGACCACACTGCCCCACCTAGAGCGCATATCGCCTCGATTCATGCAATCCCCAGGCCGGCGCCTCTCCGACGCACGCCCTGACGCCGCCTCGGGGGAGCAGTTCCA
>JAUWSP010000396.1 GCA_030610025.1 Acidobacteriota bacterium
CTAGCGCCTACCATTTCTCTCGAGAACCGAGATGAAAGCTGATCTTCCAGGACTCGCAGAACTCGAACCTCGAGTCGAGCGGGCCGACATCTAGCGACAACAGAATCCGAGAACCAACATGTCCGAGACGAGCTCCCAGATCGCCCTGACCCTACCCGATGGCTCTGTGCGCGAGGTGCCCGTGGGTACGACGGCTCTCGAGGTGGCGGCTGGCATCGGCCCCGGTCTGGCCAAGGCCTCGATCGGTGCCGAGCTGGACGGCGAGCTGGTGGACCTTCGCTTGCCGCTCCGGCAGGGTGGCGCCTTTCGGTTGCTGACCGCAAAGAACGAAGAGGCCGGTGACTTCATTCGCCACAGCGCCGAGCACGTCATGGCCGATGCGGTCCAGCGCTTGTGGCCCGGGACCGAGATCGATGTGGGGCGCCAGGATCACTCGGAGAAGTTCCAGTACGACTTCCGATTCCCGCGTGCCTTCACTCCCGAGGACCTCGAGAAGATCGAGCAGACCATGCGGGAGATCCTCCGAGAAGACAGCACCTTCGAGCGCATCGAGGTCGATCGAGAGGAGGCCGCCGAGCTCTTCGACGGCATGGGTGAGAGCCTCAAGGTCGAGCGGCTGAAGGACATCCCCGAGGGCGACACCATCACGATCTATCGGGACGGTGAGTTCACCGACCTGTGCCGTGGACCCCACGTCCAGCGGCTTTCCCAGATCGGTGCCGTCAAGCTCCTGGAGGCTTCGGGGGTCTACTGGAAGGGCGACGAGACCAACGAGATGCTGCAACGCATCTATGGCACCGCATTCGCCACCAAGGAAGGCCTCGAGCAGTATCTGGAGCGTCTCGAGCAGGCGAAGCTCCGGGACCACCGTCGCCTCGGACCCGAGCTGGATCTGTTCAGCTTCAACGAGCATGCGCCGGCGAGTCCCTTCTTCCACCCCAAGGGGACCCAGCTCTACAACTGCCTGGTGGACTACATTCGCGAGCTGCTCGTCGAGCACGGCTACGACGAAGTGATCACGCCGCAGATCATGGACCTGGAGCTGTGGCACACCTCGGGTCACTACGACAACTACCGCGATGCCATGTATTTCACCGAGGTGGACGAGCGCCAGTATGCGGTGAAGCCGATGAACTGCCCGGCGCATTGCCTGATCTATGACACCCGCAAACGCTCCTACCGTGACCTGCCAGTCCGCTACGCGGATTTCGGACGGTTGCATCGATACGAGCGCAGCGGTGTCACCTCGGGCCTGACCCGGGTGCGCACCTTCGCGCAGGATGACGGACATGTTTTCTGCACTGAAGAGCAGATCGGCTCCGAGGTCATCGATATCATCCAGACGATCCTGGAGCTCTACAGCACCTTCGGGTTCGAGGAGGTCACCATCGAGCTGTCGACCCGGCCCGCCAAGTCGATGGGTACCGCTGAAATGTGGGAGAAGGCGGAAGCTGCCCTGGACTCGGCGCTGCGCGAGAACGACATCGACTTCTCGGTCAATCCGGGGGAGGGCGCTTTCTACGGGCCCAAGATCGACTTTCACGTCAACGATGCTCTGGGCCGTGAGTGGCAACTGGGCACCGTGCAGCTGGACTACCAGATGCCCGAGCGCTTCGGCCTCACCTACGTGGGAAGTGACAGTGCCGAGCACCGTCCGGTGATGATTCATCGCGCCATGCTGGGTTCGGTAGAGCGATTCCTGGGGATTCTGATCGAGCATGTCGCTGGCGCCTTTCCGGTCTGGTTGGCCCCCGTGCAGGCGGTGGTCTTGCCGGTGTCGGAGAAGTTTGCGGAGTATGGTGAAAAGGTCCGGCAACAGCTGGCCGCGAGTGGGGCCCGAGTCGAGCTCGACAGCCGCAACGAGAAGCTGGGATACAGGATTCGCGAGGCCCAGCTGCAGAAGGTTCCCTTCATGCTGGTGGTGGGGGCGCGCGAGGAAGAGACCGGTCAGGTCGCGGTGCGACTGCGGACGGGAGAAGACCTGGGTGCCAACAGCGTCGCCGAGGTTGCTGAGCGGATCGCGGAGCTCAGCCGCACCCGGGCGAAGGAGCTCACGAGCTAGGACCTTGCTTGAATCGTGTCTGGCGATGCTACAATAGCCCGCTGCTTTGCCGGCCGGATGCTTGAGGGTCGGGAGAAGCCGAGGATACCACCAGAGAAGAGACGCAGGAGAGAAGACCTTGCCTAAGCAGAAGAGCCATCGCGGCGCCAAGAAGCGCTTCAAGATCACCGGGGGTGGCAAAGTGCTGCGCCACCACTCGATGCATAGCCACATCCTGACCAAGAAGACCACCAAGAGAAAGCGCAAGCTGCGCAAGTCGACCGAGGTGAAGGGCAAGTTCGCAGATAGCGTCAAGAAGATGATTCAGGCCTAGTCGGGTTAGCGGCCACCGGCCGAGAGCCCCTGATTCACTAACGGCCACCGTTGGAAAAGAACCTGTCCACCGGGGCCACGCGTCGAGCCGAGGCTCGACGCCTGACACGCTCCTTCTCGGGAGCCGAAACGAGGTTCGAAGATGTCTAGAGTCAGACGAGGCAGTCGCCGAGCGCGGCGACGCAAGAAGATTCTCAAACAGGCCAAGGGCTACTACGGCACCAAGTCGAGAGCCCACCGGGTAGCCAAGCTGGCGGTGGATCGCTCGCTCAAGTTCGCCTATCGCGATCGGCGGCAGAAGAAGCGTAACTTCCGCTCCCTGTGGATCATTCGGATCAACGCTGGGGCAAGGCTCAACGGCCTGAGCTACAACCGTATGATCGAGGGGTTGAAGAAGGCCGGTAGCGAGATCAATCGCAAGATGCTGGCCGATCTGGCCGTGCGGGATCCCAAGGCCTTCGCCGATCTGGTTGAAGTGGCCAAAGGGGCTCTGGAGCCGTCGGCGGGTTCGTAGGCCGTGGCCAACGGGGAACCGGGGGCCTCAGCCCCACTGCAGCGCATCATCGAGCAGATCGAGCTGTTCCAGGACGAGGCCGCCCAGGTCGAGAATCGGGAGGGCTGGCAGCTCCTGCGGGTCCGCTGGGTCGGGCGCAAGCAGGGAATCGTCCGATCGCTGCTCGGGCAGCTGAAGGACATTCCTCCGGCTCAGAAGAGAGATTTCGGGCAGGCTGTGAACCAGCTCAAGGAGCTGGTCGAGGCGCGGCTCGGATCCCTGGATGAGGAGCTCGCCGAGCAGGAGCGCGGGCAGGCGCAACGCTCGGCGGCCGTCGACGTGACCCTGCCGGGCCGGCAGCCTGTTCTGGGCAGCGTGCATCCGGTAAACCTGGTCACCCAGAAGATCGTCGAGATCTTCTCGGGGCTGGGCTATAGCGTCGCCGAAGGTCCAGAGGTCGAGGACGACTATCACAACTTCGAAGCGTTGAACTTTCCACCGGACCACCCGGCTCGCGATACGCAGGACACCTTCTTTCTACAGGATGGGCGGCTGCTCCGGACCCACACCTCGCCGGTTCAGATTCGCACCATGCTGGCGCGAAAGCCGCCGATTCGCATCATCTGCCCGGGCCGGGTCTATCGGCACGACAACGATCTCCGGCACTCGCCGATGTTTCATCAGGTGGAAGGCCTGGCGGTGGCTGAAGGCATCACCATGGGGCATCTGAAGGGCACCCTGGAGGTTTTCATCCAGCAGCTCTTCACGCCGGATACCGGTGTGCGTCTGCGACCGAGCTACTTCCCATTCACCGAGCCTTCGGCCGAGGTCGACATCACCTGTCCGTTCTGTCGCGGCGAGGGGTGTCGGGTCTGTTCGAAAACCGGTTGGATGGAGATTCTGGGCGCCGGGATGGTGGATCCC
>JAUWSP010000463.1 GCA_030610025.1 Acidobacteriota bacterium
CAGCCTTCCATGGCCCACATCGCCGCCAGCCGCATGGAGATCGCCCTCGACCCGGAGGCCTCTGTTCTCTTGACCGACCGATTCGCTCCCGCCAACCATCTGATCGCAGTCGGCTCGCAGTCCCTGGACCTACCAACACCCGCGGAGTGAAGCCGAGGGCGTATGGGTTGAGGCGGCTTAGGCTTCGCTCGGCCGATCTCTGAGGGCTTGGGGGCTTGGGCGAACGAACCTCTCGGAACCGACGGTGCCAGATCGGCCAAGGGGGCTCCTGAGTCGGAGGGGCATGGTCGGGTGAGGCCGCAGACTCAGGAGCCCCCTTGGCCGATCCCATGCTCCCGGATACCCATCCAGGGGTCGGCGTGGAGACCCCGCGAAGCTCTGCGGACGGCTGGGAGGAAACCCATCTCGGAACATCCAAGAGGTCGGTCTGGGGGGCAGGATTCCAGGGGGTTCTTGCAGCGGAAGGGAGGATAGCCCCCTGGGATCCTGCCCCCCGGATCGACCTTCACATCGTGGTCATCGGTGCAGGACCCAGATTCCAGGTCCCAGGACGGGTGGGTGGAAAAGAGTCAGTCGAAGAACTGCACCACGGCTTTGCAGACTGTGTCGACTTCGGCGTCTGTCAGCTGCGGGAACATCGGCAGGCAGAGGACCTGCTCCCCTGCCGCTTCGGCTACTGGCAGATCGCCCATCCGCTGGCCACTCGCGGCGAAGGCAGGCTGCAGGTGTAGTGCGCGGGGATACTGGAGGCCGCTGCCAATGCCTCGGGCCGCCAGGTGATCCCGCAACGCATCCCGTTGTGGGAGCAGAATTGTCATTTGGTGATACACCGGCAGTCTGTCCGAGCGATCTTCGAGGAGTCTCACGTCTCGGAGCTGCGACAGGGCTTCGCGATAGGTCTGCGCAATCGCGCGACGGCGCTCGTTGTCGGCCTCCAGGAGAGGCAGTCGGCAGTTCAGCACCGCTGCTTGGAGAGCGTCCAGCCGACTGTTCCGGCCGACCTCGGAGTGCTCGTAGTGGGCCGTTCTGCCGTGATTGGCGAGCAGACGCACCCTATCCAACAGCTCCGTGTCGTTGCCGGTCACAGCACCGCCATCTCCGAAACAGCCCAGGTTCTTCGCTGGATAGAAGCTCCAGGTCGAAAGCTGGCCGAAGTTACCCACCGCCGTACCCTGCCATCTGGCTCCGTGAGCCTGGGCCGCGTCTTCGATCAACCACAGCCTGTGTTCCCGACAGGCCTCGACGATCGCGTCCACCTGAAAGGGTCGACCATAGAGATGCACTCCGATCACCCCCACAGTCCGGTCGGTGATTCGTTGGCGCAGGTCGTCGGGATCGAGATTCAGTGTCGTGCTTTCGACCTCGGCAAAGACCGGTCTGCCTCCGGCCAAAGTGACTGCCGCCGCTGTGGCAATGAAGGTGAACGCGGGCACGATGACCTCGTCCCCAGGCTCGAGGCCGAGGGCACGAATGGCCAGCTCGAGAGCGTCGGTACCGTTGGCGACTCCGACGCAGCCGGTCGCTGACAGGAAGTCCGCAAATGCCTGCTCGAAGGCCTCCACCTCGGCACCACCGACAAAAGCGGTCCGCTCGGTCAGGGAGACCCACCTCTCGTGCACTTCTCTGGCCACCTGGGCCACTGCTCTTTGAAGGTCGAAGCCTGGAATCTCGCTCACGGGAGATCCTCTCTCAATGGGTAGCGAGTCCAGGGAGTCGCATAGACGCCCAGCTCGTCGTCGCCCATGGTGATGTTGTTCGGGATCGGAAACATCTGTACGAGCTCGAACGGGGAATCCTCGGACGTCATGGACGGAAACCACCTCGGAAAGACGACCAGATAGTCCGGCTGATGGAGATCGAGAAACCCGTTGTAATTCAACTCTCGGACTTCGGGGCTGATGATGCCTGCCAGATCCACGACCCGGTTCGGCAAGATGTACTTGATCGCTCCGATGTCGTTGACCGCCAGGATCGCATCAGGGTGCAAACGACCCTCGAGCCAAAGCGCGGCCCTCACGTCGCTATCCTGAACGTTCATCACGCCTTGCGCATAGCGGCCGGCACCCTGTACCAGGCTGGCGAGGGTCGGCAGAAACAGAACCGACAGCAGTACGACTCGAACTGACAGCGCTCCACTCCCGACTCTCACCTTGCCGCTGAACCGATCGGCAACCCGCTGCAGGCCCAGGACTCCAAGCAGGTTCAGGAGTGGAAAGAGGGGGAAGAGATAGCGACCGACGTTGCCTACCAGTGTCAAGCCACCTGCAGGATTCATCAGCGAGTAGGCCAAAGGCAAGCACAGCAACAAGAGGGCGGGCAGGAGCCCTCGATCCCTTGGCCCGCCCAGGCGCCCGAACATCGTCAACACACCTGCTCCGGCCAGCAGCAGCATGAAGGGCTGTACCTTGAAGAAGACACCCAGCACCGTATGGAGGAACCGCATCTCGGGCAGCCAGCGAGCCATGCCAGGAGTCTTGGCGCTGAATGTCGTCGGTAGAACGGACCCAGATACGGTCCAATTGAACAGGGCCATCGGTACCAGAACCACCAGGACTCCGAGGAGGACCAGGAGCCATGAGCTCCCCTCGGGCCTCTGCCACACGAGGTCGCCTTTCGAATCACGCTCGAAACGGAGCAGGCGATCCACCAGGGCGAGAACCATCAACAAGAGGGCCTCCGGCCGCGCCAGAGCCGCAACCGCCATCACGAGAAGAGACAGGGGCGGCCGCTCGCCATCTCGACGCTCCCTGAGATGAAGGGACATCGACAAGAGGCTCAACACTACGAAGAGTGGAATCTCCAGACCCGACAGCGCCGACCACACCAACCAACTGGTGGAGACCGTCAGTACCGCTGCCAGCAAGGCAAGCCCTCTGGATAGTGCCAGCTCGAGCCCCAATCTAAAGGTGACCCAACCACCGACCAGAAAGAGCAGCACTCCCAGCACTTTGACCCAGAAGACTGGATGCCCTGGAAGGAAGTACACCAGGGACACGATTGCTGTCCAGAGAGGCGCCGTGGATCCAGCCACCAACTGGCCGGGGTTGAAGGCGAGGCCCTCACCAGCGGCCAGGTTTCGAGCGAATTGAAGGTGGATCCAGCTGTCGTCGAGAGGGAAGGCCATCTCCCCATCCAATAGATAGATCTCTACGGCCGTGTAACCCACGCAAGCCGCCAACCCAATGAGGACGAGGATCCAGGCGTCTCTGCCACGGGCTCTCTGAGCACCGATGGGACTCTTCGACAGAACTGGTTTCATGGCGTGGGTCAGACGGGGTTCGAGGTTCATCGGAAGTCGGCCGTAGGATACAGGAGAACGGGCCCTTAGGAGTGC
>JAUWSP010000076.1 GCA_030610025.1 Acidobacteriota bacterium
TACATGGCCGAGACCACTTTCACTACTGCGATGCCATGGCGCGAGTCGTATATCTCCACTTCGATGTTCCGAGCCGCCTCGTCCAACATCATGAGTTGCGCCCTTGTCCCCTCGACCAGCAACGACGCGCTGGTGTTGTCGAGGAAAACCTCGCCGGTTTTCGGGTGCGTAACCACCCTCACCTTCGTCAGCTCGGGGTGCACGCCTCTGGCCATCCTGTCGGTATCACCGGAGAACGCGCCGTCGATGTAGTCGAGCGCGGCGGCCGTGATCGCCTGCTCTTCTACTACGCTCTCATCCATGTGCGGAGGAGGGTTGCGCTGCCCCCCCTCTGATTCCGGATTCGGAATCCAGAGCACGTTGATGATCTTCCACTTCCCGTTGATCTTGGCGATTTGCAGGAGGTCATGGAAATGGGCCGAGTCCATCATCACCACGGCCATGTCATCGCCGATGTCGAGCACTTTGAGCTCGATGTTGCGCTCCTCTTCGGGAACGACCTGCATGCCGCGAACGACCTCGATGAGCCGTGTGGCCCCTGCCGGCCGAAGGGAGTAGGTGCCCGTTTGCGGGAACGTGCTGAGCTGCACCTTGGTGAGCTCGGGGTGAACTGCCAGGGCCATCCTCTCGGCGTCCGCCGTGTAGGCGCCCTCCATGTAGTTCATCACGGTCTCGACGACAGCCTTCTTGTCTTCCTCCTGGTCAACCGGCGGGACTCCTGCCACCGGCTGCGACACCAGAAGAAGAGACAGACCAACCAGCGTCAGTACTAATCGCCTGAAGTCCTTGCTCATGATTCTCCTTTCGCCGTCGTCCGGCGAATCGCTTGGGGAGCGATTTCAGGTCGAATATGGGCTGCCATGCCGAGAGAGCTTCTCTGGCATGTTCGGTCGGTTCTCAATCCACCCGCAAGGCCACCATCGGGTCGACCCGGGACGCCAGGCGGGCGGGCACATAACACGCCATGATCGAGATCACCGCCAACGCCAGAGCAACTCCCAGGTAGACAATGGGGTCCAACGGGCTGACTTCGTAAAGGAATCCGCCCAGCAAACGTGTCACAGCGGCCGCCAGCACCAGGCCGGCGGCAATCCCCACCAGAGTCGTCTTCATTCCTCGGCGTAGCACCATCAGCACGATCGCACTGGACTCCGCTCCCAACGCCATGCGAACACCGAACTCGTGCGTCCTTTGGCTCACCATGTAGGCCATGACTCCGTAGACTCCGGTCATGGCCAGAATCAATGCCAGCAGGCCGAATGTGCCGATCAAGATGGTCGGGGCTCGCGAGTCGCCGACGGAGAGGCGCATGTATTCCTCGACGGTCTGAATGCGCGGCAGTGGGAGGTTCGGCTCGACCTGGCTGAACTCCTGTTGCACGAGTCCAACCAAGGCGCTCGGGTCGCCGTCGGTCCGGACGACGAAGTTGAGATGCTCCAGGTACTCTGCTTGGGCCAACGGGATGTAGACGTAGGGTTGCGCGTCCTCCAGCAGGGCCAGGTATTTACCGTCCTCGACGACACCGACGACCTCGCGCTCGACGCCGAGATCGACGAAGATCCTGCTACCGATGGGATCGCGATCCTGCCAGAAGCGGTCCGCCATCGTCTCGTTGATCAGTGCAACCGGCTTGCTGTCCTCGCGATCGCGGCCATCGAAGTCGCGCCCCCGCACGATGGCAATTCCAAGGGTTTCGAAGTAGTCGGGACTGACCATGTTGCGCAGAAACACGTTGTATTCGTCGGGACCGAACTCGTACCCGTCGATGTACGTGTCGTGGCGCCCATGGTTTTCTCCAAGGGGAAGGAAGGCCGACATGCTGGCCTGCTCGACTCCCGGCAAGGTGCGGATGCGATCGAAGAAACGCTGGTAGAGCATCCGCCCGTCAGCCTCCTCATACTGGCTGTACCCGAGATTCACCGAGGCAACGATTCCGGCGCGCAGGTCGTAGCCAGGATCCAGCGCCAGCACGTTGGTCAAGCTCTTGAGAAACAAGCCCGAGCTGATCAACAGGAGAAGCGACAACGCAACCTGGGCGACCACGAGTGATCTCTGTAGCCGCGACTTCCTCAGGCTGCGCCCTTGCTGCACCGCCTGCTCCTTGAGCTCCCCGGCTTGATCGGGGTGGATCGTCTGAAGCGCCGGCGCCAACCCGAAGAGCGCTCCGGCCAGCAGCGAGATCAATAGCGTGAAGCCGAGAACCGCCCAGTCGAAGCTGTAGTCGATTTCGAGGATGAACACCGAGGATGGCATCAGCGCCATCAGCAGGTCTGTGGCCCACAGCGCGATCAGCAACCCGACGAGGCCGGCCAGCAGAGCCAGCACCACGCTCTCGGTCAGGAGCTGCCGCAGAATCCGGCCTCTAGACGCTCCCAGCGAGTAGCGCAAAGCGATTTCCCTTTGACGAATGGTGGCCCTCGCCAGGTGCAGATTGGCAACGTTGAATGTGGCAACCAGCAGCACCAGACCCACAACACCCAGGAGCATCCAGACGAAACCGTTGGCGCCGGCACTAGGGGAGGTGCCAATGCGATTCTCACTCGTCGCAACAGCCTCGAAGCGCTTGTTCTGGTTAAGCTCGGGGTATTCCTGACTCAGGTTCGCCGACAACACATCCAGGTCGGCCTGGGCCTGCTCGATGGTGATGCCCGGCGCCAGGCGACCCACGAGCCAGAGCCACGGGTCGATGCGACCATCGAACTGCGGTGTGTAGGGAAGCGCTTGCTCGGTCATGTGGAGCGGCACCCAGATGTCCGTCGCGAAAATCACGCTCAGGCCACGGAAGTCTTCGGGGGCAACTCCGATCACCGTGAACGGGTAGTCATTGATGAATACCTGCTGTCCGATTGCATCGGGATCGGCGCTGAATCGGGTGCTCCAGATTCTGTGGCTCAAGACAGCCACCGGATGAGTTCCCTCGGACTGGTCCTCCTCCGGGCGAAAGGCGCGCCCCAGAGCAGGATCCACTCCGAGCACCGAGAAGTAATTCCAGGACACGAGCTGCCCCATGACAACGTCGGTGCCGCCGTCTCCTCGCAGCCCCATCGGCATGGAGGCCTGCGCCGCGAGCTCCGCGAAAACCTCGTTGTGATCCCGCAGGTCCTCGTAGTCCGGGTACGAAGTGATGCTGTACCGATCGCCACCGGTGTAGGAGGTGAACACCGACGCCAGCGAGTCGACATCCTCGACAGGAATGGGGCGCAGCAGGATGGCGTTGATGAGGCTGAAAATCGTCGTGTTGGCGCCGATGCCGAGAGCCAGGGACAGCACCGCCACCGTGGTGAAGCCACGATGCTGCAGAAGCAGCCGTCCGCCGTATTTGAGGTCCTGCCACAGTCCATGCACTCGAAATCTCCTGTAGGGTTCAAACTTGCTGCTACTCGAGGGATTTGCAATACCCGTGCCGCCAGCAGATCCACCCATAAGCTGTTGATTCTGCAAGGGTTACGCTAGCATCCCCAGAATGCATCAGACGTGGCCGGTGGCCATTCGTGGGATATGCCGATCCCACGATCGAACACCTGCGCCGTGCGAGTGGCGCATCGAATGTCCTGCCAGAACGAGCGCATCAGTGAATCTCCTCCGCGGAGAGCGGCAGAGCCTGCGGCTCGCGCTACCCTGTAGGAGAATCATGATCATTTCATTAGCCTGTACAGGCAATTGACCTGACGGCCGCACTGTGGGAAAACGGGCTTCGGAAGCGGGACGGTCGCCACGACAATCGCCCGCGACTCCAGCAAGGCAAGCAGGATGGGAGATTCACCCATGCAAGAACCGACGAAGCAGGACACCAACCTCGCGCCCGCTCACCGCGACCTGATGACAGTCGTGGAGACCATGAACTGTGGTCTCCTTGCCAGCGACCTCGACGGCATCGTCGTGTTCGCGAACAAGCGTCTGCTGGATTGGCTCGGGTACAAGAAAGAGGAAATCGTCGGCGAGCCGAACTTGAACATGGTAATCCCGGAACACTTCGGGCTGATCCTCGCCGAGGGGCAAGCGATCAGGGAGGGAGACCTTCGTGCTCGCCTCATCGTTGCCAGACGCAAAGACGCCACGACCTTCCCTGCCCTGCTCATCCCACAGCAGTTTTTCGACGAAGAGGGAGTACTCCAGGCCACCTTCTCGATCATCGTCGATCTGGGAACGGTACAGACCGCCAAGCGCGTCGGTGTCGAGCCCAACCCCGCAGAGGTCGTGCCCGCCCTGGAGGAAATTGCCCACAGGCTACGGACAATCAGTGGCGTGCCGGCCGGGGACCTGCGCTCGGTGGACTTGAACCACCCGGCACTGGACGATCTCTCGCCGCGCGAAAAGGAAGTGCTGCACCACCTGACCCTGGGTGATCGGGTGTCGAACATTGCCGAGCAGCTCTTCATCAGCGAGCACACGGTTCGCAACCACCTCAAGTCGGTCTACAGGAAGACCGGGGTGAAATCACAGGCCGAAGTCATCAAGTGGGCGCGCACGCTCCGCGCCTAGCAGTCCCACTTCCCAGACCCACCACACTTTCACCACGGCCTGCTAGCCATCCTTCACCCATAGTGGGCCAATACCCTGGCCAGTCCGGGCTATTCGGCGCCAATTCGGTTCCCAAGGACGCCTGAAATACGTCTTACTTGGTGTACGCAGGGAGCACCAACTAAGAACACCAAAGCCGTGTGAGATGTCCTAATCCCAGGACGCTCCCATAGGGCGGAGGGGACGTGAGGTTACCTCCTTTTCCTTCTCGACCCGCTCGTCTACAACGGCCCAGGATGTTTTGCTCCATCGCCCACATCTCTGGGTCGTTCTGCATGGACGGTTCGGGACCTGGTGCTCCCTTGAATCCGGACTGTCCGGGGAAATCGGCTCAGGGTCTACTACCCCCAGAACCCTGAGCCGTTTCTCTTTTTGCGCTGGAACCCTCCCGCCGGCATGCTCGCCCCGTTGCTCAGGTGCGCCTACGGGGGGTAGCTTTGTTATGTTGACCCAAGGCGCATACCCGCGATCAATGACGGGTCTGCGAGTGGGCCGCTCTTCGTGTACCGGACGCGGGCTCAGCCCGCCAGGAGGGTGGTGTCATGAGACCTTCACGTAGGGAGTTCCTCCGGAACGAGCACCCCTCGTTGTGCATCTTCCTCTCCGCTCTCTTGATTGCGGTGCTGCAGCTCAGCACACCGGCCTCCGCCCTCGAGGACGACCCGCCAGGAGGGCAAGCGGAGTCCGCGGCGAGCCCGGTGTCCTTGGATGTTGTGCTGGAGCGGATGGCCAGAGTCGCAGACCTGTACAACGACAACGCCCTGAGGTTTTCCTGCGACGAGGAAATCACCTACACGCATTTCGCCTCGTCGGGCAGGGTTCAGGATCGCAGGAGGTACAACCTCCAGTACATGTACACCTACGTGCAGGGCTCGGAGTCGACAACGGATGCCGAGGGCACGAGGCGCGGAGGCCTGGCCGACTACCGCACCATCCGTGACGAGAATGCCGACGATGGCACCTACCGTGAGATCCAGCTCGAGGATCTGGCATTGCCGAACTATCTGAAGAGAGACTACTCGTGGGCCTTCATCTTCGAGGAAGCGCGGCAAGGTCTATACCAGTTCGAGATCCTCGGAGAAGAGAGCGTACACGGAGCCGATGCCTTCATCCTGGGATTCGATCCGATCCCCCCTTATGTGAGGACGGTCAACGACTGGTTCGGGAAGGTCTGGATCGATAAGGAGAGCTTTCAGCTCCTGAGAGTCGAGGCACATAGCTCGGACGCCCTGACCGACGATGGGAAAGCCGAGGGGGAAGAAGAGGAGAAGGACGTCTATCGCGCCCAGACGTTCACGGTAACCAGGATCACCACGGATTTCGCCATCGAAAAAAACGGCATGCGATTCCCGAGCCACGCTGTTCTCACCGCTAGCGTCTCCCAACGGCTCGCCGAGGCGGCCAACCTTCTGGCCACCATCACCGGAGACATGGAAGAGTACGATGGCGAGGTGCGCACGGTCTTCCGAGTCGACCAGGTCTACGACCACTACCGTTTCTTCAACGTGCGCAGCGAGACCGAGGTCCGCGACCTGGTGATGGGGATCAGGCGGTCATGAGATCTGGATAGGCAGGCCTGCCTGCGCCCCCAGAACCAGCAGCGTGATCCCATTACGAACCAGAACCGTCATCCACATGGCGCCGATCTGGTTCCACTCCACTGTGATTCGCAGGAGAATCGCCGATACCAGCGTGACTCGCATCATCAATAGGGTAGCGGCGTCGATCATCTTGCTCTCCGGCCTCTCGTTCGATTTAACGTAATGCTATTACGTGTATATATCGAGTCTCATGGACTGTCAAGCGTTCAGGTAATATTATTCGAGCGAGAGCTCGGTCGAGCCGAGAAATCGCGAAGAAGCCTTCTATCCTACTTTCCAGAGTATATGAGGATCGGATCGGGGCTAGGCCGATACGGTTCTTGACTCACCAGACCATTTATGTAATTGTATTACCTATGATTACAGAAGAACTCCCCAGGACACGGAAACGAGCCAATGGACGAACCCCTGGATCAGATAGATCAGAAGATCGAGGAAGACGACGAGCACAGTAGCGAGAGCGAAAGCTCCAAACGCCTCGCCAGCCGCATCAAGGAATCACTCGCCGGGGCAGGCATCACCCTCGAAAATCTGGGTGAGCTCACCGCCCTCTGCGGGAACGCAGCCAGCAGGGCCGTGAAGGTGGTTGCCGTGCCTCTCGGCCTACGTGAAGGAATCGACGAATTGAATACCAATCCGAGAGATCGAGTCGTCATGGTTCGCGTCGACAAGGGCACCAGCGAATCCCTCGACGCATGGGTGCAGACCGGCGCTCTCAAGAGCCGCTCCGAGGCGGCGGCGCTTTTCATGAATGAAGGACTCAAGATCCGCAGCGGTGAGCTGGGCCAGCTCAGGGAGGGCCTCGAAGAGGTCGAGGAGGCCAAGCGCAAGCTCCACGAGCGGGCCAGGGAGGTTCTGGGTAACGTGGCGGATTCGGAGCTCGACGGTGAGACCACGGACGCGCCCCCCGCGGACAAGGCCAAAGAGGACAGCACCGACGAGGCCGTCAACTAGCACCCTGCTAGACTAGGGTGGCCGTCGCGCATCGCCGGCTCACCCTGGAATGGCTCATGAATCAGCAGTCCTTCGCGAACAGAGCTCCTCTCGTCATCACACTCGGGCTGTTGTTGATGACCTCCGCTCAGGATACGGCTGCTGGTCCTGAATCCCCAGCACCGCTCCCCCAAGCTAGCCCGCGCCTAATGATCCTGCGAGACACCGGCGTCATGCGGAATGGCTTGCCGGTGCTCGAGGAGCATGGCGGAGCCCAAGATGTGGTGCGATCTCTGGGCCGCGGCTTTGCCTCCACGATGATCGACCTGTATGCCCTCGAGCAGGCATATCTGCACGGCAAGGGAGGACCGCCGCCCGAGCCGGCCTACCTATTGCTATCTCAGAACGAGGGAGGCTTCCCACGCTTCGGCTTCTTCCTCGGCGGCACCGACAAGAGTGGCGTTGGCTTCGTGGATCTGCGCGAGGGCCAGCGAACCTCCGGGAGCTTCGGGGCGCTCGATCAGATCTTCCCGCACGAGCTGGCCCACGTGATCCTGCATCAGATGGCAGGACCATCGCCGCCTGGAGGATCGAATCAGATCCATGCTGTCGGCTTGCGAACCGACCCCATTTACGCCTTCGATGAGGGCTTCGCGGAACACTTTCAGATCATGGTCGTCGATGACCCGAACGTCGACCCATGGACCCGCGCCCTCACCTTCGACGTGGGTTACGGAACCGCCGCATATCTGACGCTGGCAGCCTACAAGCACGAAATGAGCGCACCTTGGGCACCCCTCACCCGCAGGCGCATGACATTTCTATTTTGGTACTCGGGCACGGAGCAAGTCCTCCGCTACCATGCCGTCAAGGCCAATATCTTCGCCCGCGCGCCGCGGATCCCCGACCGCCTGCTGAGTGACGACGATCCCTACCACGCGTACTTGCTCGACAACATCATGCCCGGCGAGCCGGAGGATCCGCCGAAGCCATTCCGGCAGATGATCGCGACCGAAGGGGTGATCGCATCGTTCTTCTACCAATGGACCACCAACGAGACCTTCCTCAACAAGTATCGAGAGGAGGGCTTCTACCAGCAGTTCGGCACCACCGCCGATGACGTCGGGCCCCTCGAGAACGCCTACCTGAAGTTGTTCCACGTGTTTTATGAGCACAAGCCACACGACGTCCTCGAGCTCATTGCCGGATATCAGGCGACCTTTCCTGATGAAGCCGATGCCGTGGATCAGATGGCACGGACGGCCTTCCTCGGCCAGGAGATGGTAGCCGCACCTCAGATCTGGCTGGCCAATCCCGATTTTCAAACCGGCACTTCCCTGTACGACCAGTTCCGGGGCATGCCTCGTACGCACACCTTCGACCTCAATGCGGCATCGGAGGTCGACCTGATCGGTGTCCCCGGCGTCGACCGGATTCTTGCCGACAGGATTCGAAATCAATCGCCCTACGCCAGCGTCGACGACATAGCGGAGGTACCCGGCGTGACACTCGAGGTCGCCGAGCGGTTCAGGGCGATGAGACGAGCCATGGAAAGCCTGAGCTCATCGGTCCAGGAAATGGAGACAGGACTGTCATTTGGTGACATCCTGAAGCCTTACTACTGGCGTCTGATCCGCCTTCTGCTCCCGGCGGCTCTGCTTGCGGCCATCTTCTACTGGCTCGCCCGCTTTGCACTCGACACCGGAGAGGTGCTGGAGAGGCCTTTCTGGTTGAGGTTGCTGCTGAACGGGGTGGCAGCAACTTTGATCGGCCTTCTGGGGGCTGCGAGTTGGCCCGCCGCGCCCTTCCTGCTCGCCCTGATATCCGTGGCCGCTTGGCTCGGTTTACCGGCGGCCGCCTGGGCCTTCTGGCAGACCGGGGATCTGCGTCAGACCGCGGCAATCCTGGTTGCATGGCTCGCCGCCGCACTGCCGGTTGCCACGCTGCTTACTCCCATACCTTAGATTCCTCAA
>JAUWSP010000143.1 GCA_030610025.1 Acidobacteriota bacterium
AGTGGGACACCCATCGTCGTGGCCGCCAGTGCCACTACCACCGGGATCGACTTCGAGCTTGCTGTGGGTGGGCTCGTCTCCGGCACCGTTTCCGACGACAGCACGCACGTCCCACTCGACACCGGCTACGTCGACATCTACAACGCAGCCGGGAACTGGGTGGCCACCGGCTACTCCAATTCCTCCGGAATCTACTCCTCGTCACAGGGTCTTCCTTCGGGAACCTACTACGCTCGCACCTACAGCTTCGAGGGCTACTTCAATGAGTTGTACGACGATCTGCCCTGCGCAAGTGGGTGCACCGTGACTGATGGCACACCCATCGGTGTAACGGCAGGCTTGACGACTACAGGGATCGATTTCGCGCTCGCCGAGGGTGGCCTAATCTCCGGCACCATCACGGATCAGCTCACCGGTCTCCCACTCGACTTCGGGCGCGTCTACATCTATGACGCTACCGGGGCCTACCTCATGCGCGGCTATCCCAACTCATCCGGCCAGTACACCTCACAGGACACCTTGCCGGCGGGCACCTATTACGCTCGCACATGGAGCTTCGAGGACTATGCTGAAGAGCTGTATTCCGAGATCTCTTGCGCGCTTAGCTGCACCATCACCAACGGCACCCCCATTGTGGTGACTCTCGGCTCGACAACGACCGGGATCGACTTCACCCTCAGGGAGTCGGTCTTCGCCGACGGCTTCGAGTCGGGCGACCTCTCCGCCTGGTCTGGGACGGTGCCCTAGTCGTGGTGATCGGCCGGGCTCAAGTTCTCGGCGCCGGGTAGGAGACCGATCAACTGGGACGGGTCGTGGATCAGGATCGGCAGGTGCTGTGGACAGATCCAGAGGCTGGAATCCTGATATTCCAGATGGACCAGCGGTGTTTCGTCGGTGCCCCGCTTACAGGCCAGGCACTTCTTGTCGTTCGCTTCGCTCGTCATGAGCTTCTCCTCTTGATTATCGAGCTTCCCTTCCCAGGAGAGCTCACTCCGTCTGCTCACCCTGTTCGCTGGAAGAGCCTGGGTGGCCGTAGGATGGATCGTCCATGTTCTGGATCCGCTGGACGTACTCCTCGTCGCTGATGTCGTTGGCCCACTGGCCGGTCAGCCGCGCCGCCGAATAGCCGATCACGAACAGCATCAAGATGGCTGCGGCGTAGGTCGGAATGCTCATGCGGCGACCGGCTACCTTCAGGGCGAGAGCATCCTCTACCGGACAGACCGCCACGCAGTCCACGCATCCGGTGCATTCCACGCTGCGGACTACGGTGGACTTCGAAATGGGTAATCTGGCCATGCACACCTTGTCGCACAAGCTGCAATCGATGCACTTGTCCTCGTTCCGCTCCACTCTCACTGGCGAGATCCATGAAAACAGACCGAGCAGGGCGCCGTACGGACACAGATAGCGGCACCAGGCTCCCTGGACGAAGATCGAAGCCACGATCAGCACCACCACGACGAGGATTCCGACCTGACCCAGATTCAGGAAGAAGAGTCCCATCTTCACATCTGCCACTTTGTTATAGGGCGATTCGATGAAGGCCTGTAACGCCGCGCCGCTCATCTCCAAGATGCCCCAGAGAAAGAAGCCCAGAACCAGGTACTTGAGGCTCTGTAGGGTCCAGTCGAGCCGCTTCCAGGGCCGAAAGTTACGGCCGAAGATCTTGCGACCCAGCTTGGCCAGGTACTCGGAGATCATTCCGACCGGGCAGATCCACGAGCAGAAGGACTTCCGCAGCAACAGGGCCATGAGCAGGATGACCAGAACGAGAATCGTCGCTGCCGGGTGAATGCGATTCAGTGTGCCCTGATAGATCCAATCGAGGATCCCCATCAGTCCGCTGATGGGCAGGAAACTCTCAGCCCCGGGCGGTCGCTGCGGTAGCGGCAGTTCCCCAGACTTGGCCGCCATGTAGAAACGGCTGAGCTGGAAGCCCAGAGCTACGCAGATACCGGCAAAGAGCCATTGCACCAGCAAACGGATACGGTAGCTCCGATGGGGCTTGGGCCCTGAAAGCCCGAACAGCCAATCGCTCGCCCTCTGCTTCAACGAGCTGTGTTGTCTCTGCATCCCATGCTCCTCATGAGCTGTCGGACACCCTCTCGAATGGGTGTCGCCGGTCGGCGAGTCGTCTGGGTCAGGTGCGCTCCGAAACCAGCGGCGGGTACTCCAACAGCCTACAGGATCAGTCTAGAACAAATGCTCGCCACCTGGAATGACGAATATCAGGTCCGTCGAGCCGATTCCCGGGCCTTCGAGCCCAGGTTGATTATCGCTACAATCACCCTCAGGAGGTGGGGACCATGAGTGAGACGAAGAAGATTCCCGAGACCTATCTACGCTTCCGCCGGAACTACCCGGAGGTTGCCTCCCACTACGAGGCCCTGGGCCAGAGCGTCAACGAGCTGGGTGCCCTCGACAGCAGGACTGCGGCGCTCGTGAAGCTCGCCCTGGCGGTCTCCCGTCAACGGGAGGGAGGGGTACACTCCGCGGCCCGCAAGGGGCAAGATGCGGGTCTCGATCCAGACGAGATGCGACAAGTCGCGCTGATGGCCATCACGACCATCGGGTTCTCCTCTGCGATGGCTGCCTACACCTGGGTCGAGGACATCGTCGGCACCAAGGAGTAGACGACCGACCACAGGTCAGTGGGGCTCAGAAGTCATGCGGGTCAGGGCTCGCCCAGGCGGTAGCTCGCTATCCTGAACATCTCAAGGCCTCACTGCCTCGAGGCCCCATCGCCCTACGACGCCATCTCTTCGACATCGGGAAGGGCCCCGAATCGGCGCTCCCGCTGGTGGAAAAGCTGCAGCGCCTCTTCCAGTGGCTCTTTTCCAAAGTCCGGCCAATGGCAGGGTGTGAACACCAGTTCTGCGTAGGCGCACTCCCAGAGTAGAAAGTCGCTGAGGCGCTGCTCGCCGCTGGTGCGGATGAGCAGATCGACGTCGGGTGCAGCCGGCTCCGAGTTGACCGCCCGGTTGAGGAGCTCGGAGAACACCTCTGGCGTCACCGCGCCTGGAGGCCGGAACATCGAGGCCGCGGCAGCAATGGAATACCTCGAGGAATAGTCCACCGCGAGGCGCAGATGAAGCGCCGATCCTTCAGCAGTGGCGGCCTCCGCCTTCTCGATGGCCTTGACAAGCCGGGGACTCAGGCGGTCTCGCCGACCGATCACATTCAACCGCACGCCGTGCTTGACGCAACGCTTCGTCTCGGTGCCCAGATAGCGCTCGAAGAGCTGCATCAGGGTCGCCACCTCTTCTGCCGGGCGTTGCCAATTGTCCGAAGAAAACGCATACAGGGTCAGCGTCTCGATACCGCAGTCGCCGGCCGCTTCGACGGTGCGGCGCACGGCCTTGGCGCCTTCTGAATGGCCCGCCGTGCGGGGCAGTCCGCGGCGCTTCGCCCAGCGGCCATTGCCGTCCATGATGATGGCCAGGTGGAGACCCTCGCCCAATTTGCACTTCTCTTTCTGCATTCCTTCTATCCCTCCAGATGACTTCAGCCCTACTCTTGACGGGTAGCGTGAATCAGCGCTTCCATGTGATCCAGGTAGCGCTCGAGCGCCCGTCTTCCTTTCTGTGTCAGCTCGAACTCGGTCCTCGGATAACGACCCACAAAGCTCTTCGTGCAATCCACATAGCCCGCCTCTTCCAACTTTCGGGCGTGCACGCTCAGGTTGCCATCGGTCGTCTTCAGTAGTTCCTTCAACTCGGAGAAGGTCAGTGAGCTGTTGACGGTCAGCGCGCTCATCATCCCCAACCTCACTCGCTCGTAGACCAGCCGGTCGAAATCCCGCGCCACCGGATCCGCCAGATAGCCGGCCAGGCCTTCGAGGTTCTTCTTGACCTTCTGCCGCTGGTCCTCTGTCGTGTGCCTTGCCACTTGTCTCTTAGCCACCGTAGCGCCTCGCGATGATCGCTCCGAACAAGATGTGAAGTCCGCCGAATCCCGATACCAGGAGGAGATTGGCCCACGACGTAGGAGCCCAGAGAGTCAGAGCTCCTAGCGCCATGAAGCAGAGCCCCATGATCGGTACGGGTCGGACCGAGAAGGTGCCACCGCTGACGACACCGCTACCATAGAGAAGCAACCAGAGCCCCGGGATCCAGCGGATACCCTCGGTACCGCCGAGCGCCGCCGTCAGGATGACCGCCGCCACCAGTGGAGGGGTCACGCTGAACAAGAACCGCCGACCCACACCTTGCGACAGGCGGACGCCCAGCCCCTTTGCCTTCCGGGCCATGAACCAGCCGCCTATACCCAGGGCCAGAGCGGCATCACCAATCCAAATGGCCAACCAGTGCTCGGCCAGCGAGGGCGTGGCGACCAACATTCCGGCGACAATCGCCGTCAACCCGATCACGATCGCACCCCAGCCCGGGACCGAAGTGAAAGAGGCCGAAGACTCCATCGCGAGGCGAATGAAGCGCAGATTGTCCATCGCATGCGAATGCATGTCCAGAGGCTCTTTCTCTCTCGGCGGTATCGGTGCAGCGGCTCGCATGGCGCGCAACGGTAGTCGATCGAATCCGTTTTGTCAAGTACTTTGAAACAAAAAGCATCAATGCATACCTGTGCATGCGTCGATGCCGCGGGTGGCCCACCCGCTTCATCCAATCCGCTCTCAGGCCCAGTCAGTCGATGCTAGGATCGCTGCGTTTCCCGCCGGCAGGCACGAAAGGAGAGCGGTGGAAGGATCGATCGATTACGAGTTGGTAGGGCTGCGAGTCGGGCTGGAGGTCCACCAGCAGCTGCTCACGGAACAGAAGATGTTCTGTCGGTGCCCTGCCGGGCTCTACACAAAGCATCACGACGGCGTCATCCTGCGCCATATGCGCCCCACGCTTTCCGAGCTGGGGGAGTACGACGGCACGGCTCTGATGGAGTTCAAGACGAAGAAGAACATCGTCTATCTCCTCCACAAGAGCAACGTGTGCACCTACGAGATGGACGACACGCCCCCCTTCATCGTCAATCGGCGGGCCATCGACATCGCTATCGAACAGTGCCTGATGCTGGGCTGCGATGTCGTGGACGAGATCCATATCGCCCGCAAGCAGTACCTGGACGGGTCGATTCCTACCGGTTTTCAGCGTACAGCCATCGTCGGAGTCAATGGCCGCCTGCCCTTTCGTGGCCGCGAGCTGACCATCATCCAGGTGAGTGTCGAGGAGGACAGCTGCCGCGAGGTCCAGGACCGGGGCCACCTGGCGGTCTGGCGCACCGATCGGCTGGGAATGCCCCTCATCGAGACGGTCACGGGGCCGGAGCTACGAACGCCCGAAGAGGTCGAGGAAGCCATCCTGCTCATCGGTCGCGTCGGCCGCTCCACCGGACATGTTCGTGTCGGCATGGGGGCCAGCCGCCAGGACGTCAATGTCTCGGTTCGGGGTGGCCAACGAGTGGAGATCAAAGGGGTCCCGCAGGCCAGGCGAGCTCGCCAGTTGGTGCACACCGAAGCCGTCCGTCAGGTCGAGCTGCTCCGAATGCGAGACGAGCTGCACCGCCGAGGCTTCAAGCAGCCGTCCGACGTCGGCGTGGAGCACATCGACATCACGACCCTGGTCGCCGGCTTCCACCTCGACTCTCTACGACGGGAGAACTGGGAGACCTTCGTCGAGGCTGAGGAGATGCGACCGGGAATGGAGTTGGCCGAGGGCCCCTTCAGCGTGCGAGCCATCAGGCTACCGGGTCTGGCCGGCACGGTTGGGCGAGCCTGCCAACCCGGCAGGACCTTCGCGCACGAGCTGGCTGGGCGCGTGCGGGTCATCGCCACCCTCGATCAGCCACCGATCCTTCTCCACTCCGACGACTGGCCCGAATACCCCGGAGCTGGAGAAGAGTTGCAGGAGATCCGCCAAGCAGCCTCCTGCACTTCCGACGTTGCGCTAGTGGTGGTCTGGGGTGTGGAAGCCGACACCGTCACAGCTGCCAAGGAGATCCACCTGCGTTACACCGAGGCCACCCAGGGGGTCCCTCACGAGACGCGCCAGGCGCTGAGCGACGGTTGCACCGACTTCGAGCGCATCCTTCCCGGGCCTGACCGGATGTACCCGGACACCGACAGCCCGGCACAGCTCGTCACCCGTGAGCGAGTGCAGAAGCTACAGGTCGATCTCCCCGAGCCACCCTGGCGGCGAGAGCTCCGTTACAGCGCCGCAGGAGTGTCGACCGAGACGACCCACTTCCTGATTCGGCGCGGCGGTGCCCGATTCGTGGACCACATCGTCGAAGACACGGGCTTCGACCTGCGCCGGGCCTGCCTCTTCTTCGGTGAAGAGCTCAAGGGGCTCCGGCGCTCGAGCCTGGCCGTGGACAAGATCACCGAGAACCGTTGGCGCGAGCTCTTCGAGCACATCCAGAAGCGGCCGGTGCTATGGGAAGCCCGGCGACACCTGGTCGAAGGACTGGTGGACGAACCCAAGTTGTCCGTCGAAGAGTTGATCGCCAAGGACCACCTCGGCGAAGCACCCGAAGGCTGGCACGACGAAGTGGCTGAGGCTCTGAGGGTGGCAACCGATCGAGGACTCGAAGACTCCAGGCTCATCGACACCGTCATGGGGCAGACCATGAGTGTCCTGCGTGGCCGGGTGCCTGCGGTTCGGGTCGTCCACGAGATCCACGAGCTACAAGCGAGGAAGAAAGAGAATGGCTGAGAAGAACGATCCGCTGAAGGGCTACCGGGGCAGGGCTCGACAGCGCTTGCAGGAGCTGGGGGTTCGAGTATGGAGCGAGGTCCGGATCCTCAATGACGAAGGCAGTACCTTCGAAGGAGTCATCCTGCCCCGCAGCGAGACCGCAGACGACCTGCATGTCGTGGTCAAGCTGGCAACGGGATACAACGTCGGTCTCCACATCGATCGCATCCGAGAAGTCGAGGAAGTGGGGTTCAAGGAGGCGGTCTACAAGAT
>JAUWSP010000106.1 GCA_030610025.1 Acidobacteriota bacterium
CTTCAACCCGTTGAGCTTTCAGCTCAACTGGCCGTAGTACACCTGCGTGTCGTACACGATACTGACGAGGTCGTCGACTTCGAAGGCTTCGAAGATCTGGCGTAGTGCCCGCAGCATGTCCGTGTGGCGGGGATGATTCGGGCCGGGAGTGTAGGAGGAGGATAGAAGGCGCGCTTTCAAGCCTTCGAAGCGGAAACTCTGGTGGTTGTCGAAGGCGGCGGTGCCGACAGGCTCGCGGCCGAAGAAGGACTGGATCTTCTTGGGCCCGACCCGGGAGTGGTCCACCTTCTGATAGTCGGTGCCGTAGGCGAGCAGCAGCTCCTCGTAGGCTTGTAGAAACGGGCTGCCCTGCTTTCTACGATCATTCCAGACCAGGACTACCCACCCCTGTGGTCGAAGTAGCCTGGAGAACTCACGTCGCGCCGCCTGGGCCTCGAACCAGTGGAAGGCTTGACCGGCTGCCACCAGATCGACAGCAGCGTCGGGCAGTCCGGTGTCTTCAGCTGTGCCGTCCAGGCTGGTGAAGAGGCGGTAGGTGGCCAGCAGGGCCTCGCCTGCCCTCCTCATCTCGAGGTTGGGCTCCACTCCGTAGACCCGACAACCACTCTCCAGGAAGAGACGGCTCAGGATGCCGGTGCCGGAGCCGATGTCGGCCACAGCCCATCCGGGAGTAAGCCCACATTCGGTCTCCAGAAGCTCTACCAACGCCTGTGGGTAGGAAGGCCGGGAGCGGACGTAGCTCTCGACACGACGGCCGAATCGTTCCGTGGGTCTTGTCATGGTACCTGCTTTGGATAAGCTTCCACCGCCACTCCGCGATGCGCTGGCGTTGCAGCAGCCGGCCGCCCTGTACCTGGTACGGCTTCAGGTGTTCGACCTGGCCAGTACGACCTCTAGAGCCTCGACGTCCTCCGGCGTCAGGTCGAGGAACTGGAGCCCGATGTCGTAGGACGCCGGCGCTTCATCGGGTAGCTCCTGGAGCCAGACCACCTCGGCCAAGAAGGTCAGGGTCGACTCATCAGGGAGCTTCAACTCGATCTCGAGCCGATGCCCGGGATTCATCGGATCATCGCTGTAGACCCGAACGCCGCCCAGACCCAGGTCGATGGGTTGACCACCCCTCGCGGCCAGAGGCCCCACAGGCCGACAGTAGACCGGCGCCCGCAGCCGAGGGTAGCGCCTTCTCTCTTGGCGTTTCGTGTCGTCAGTCAACGTCTCAACTCCGTCCTTCCCCTTCGAGTCAGGAAGAGCTTACCACCTGCGCTCGAAGCTGCGGCGTGGCCCTTCAGGGCCACACTGCGAGCTACATTCTGTCGGGGAGGGGTAGGCCCAGAAGATCGCTCAGCACCGTCAGCCCCTCGACAAACACCTGCATCGTTGCGAGTCGGGCACTGCGTACCGCGACATCCTGTTCCTGCAGGATGGGGTGCTTGTGATAGATGGCGTGGAACTTCTGTGCCAGCTCGAGAGCGTGCCGAGCCAGTAGGGAAAGCTCCAGCGTGTCCCCGGCAGCCTCCGTCTTCTGTGGAATCAGAGCGACCGCCAGAATCAGATCCCAGAGGTCGTCGGCCCAGACCTCCGGCGGCAGGGCGGCGACCTCGGCGGGTGACACCTGAGTGGGAAGACCGGCTTCGCCGAGGCGGCGGCTGATATTGAGTGCTCTGACTGCGGAATACTGCAAATAGGGGCCAGAATCGCCTTCGAAGCTCAGTGCTTCGTCGAGGTCGAAGGCGATGACTCGATTGGTGGTGGCCTTGACCATGAAGAAGCGCAGAGCGGCGATCGCGATCTGGTGCGCCAGGATGTCGAGAGCTTCGGGGCTCATCTCACGATTGCGTAGGCTGATCTCCTCCCGGCTCTTGGCTTCGAGCTGGTCGATCAGGTCGTCGGCCTTGACCCCGATTCCCTTGCGTCCCGACATCTCGAGGTTACCTGCCGCCTCTTCGCTGTCGTCTTCGAGAAATCCGAACTGACGGGCAGTCGCCGGCGAGAGGGTCACCATTTCGTAGGCGAAGTGGATCGACTGCCTGGCCTGCTCGTCGTAATCGAGTGCTTCGAGCCCGGCCTTGACGATCTTCTGAAGATAGCTCTGGCGGATGTCGATCACATTGATTACGCGGTCCGCCTGGCCAAAAGACGGGTGCTCTGGCTCGCCGTCCACGGTGGTCTCCCAGATGTCTTCCGCCCGCCAGAACCGGTACTGGAAATCCTTGTCGAGCAAGCCAAACTTCCACAGCTGGTAAGCGATGTCCTTGCCCACGTAGGTTACGGTACCGTCGGATCGCACGATTACCTTGTCGGGGTCTTCGAGACCCGCGAACTCCTCGCTTTCGGACAGCGGCATGACCCAGCAACCCGCGTTCTTGCCGTCGTCCTCGAGATGCACGGAGCCGGCCGATTTGAGCTGCTCGAAAGCCTCGGAAAAGAAATCGAGGCCCAGCACCGCCCCCTCGTGGGTCAACAGATCGTAGGCTATGGCCAGTCGTCGCATCGTCGCCAGATGGCGGCTGACGACGCGGCGTGAAATGAGCCGCCCCATCTCGGCGCGAGGTCCGCTACCGTGCTCGAGCTCTCGCAAGGTCTGGCGGCGGAGCTCTTGATTCTGGGGGTCTTCCTCGTACCACCTGCCGACTTCGGCGTAGAGGTCCCAGCAGTAGTAGTCGAAGGGCTCGGGGAGGGCAGCGACCGCCTCGAGGGTCATCTTTCGAAGGTCGATGAAGCCGACGACGACGTCGGCCAGCTGCACACCTGTGTCGTCGATGTAGTTCTCCACTTCGACGGTATGTCCCAAGGCTCTCAGGACCTTGCTCAGCACATCCCCGAGGACAGCATTGCGAAGATGACCGATGTGGGCTGCCTTGTTGGGATTGATATTGGTGTGCTCGAGTACGATCCTGTCACCGGCGCCGGCCTCGGGCTGGATCAGGGGCTCGGAGAGAAGCTGCCCAGCCACCAGACCCCGGTCGAGAAAGAAGTTGAGATAACCGGCTCCCTCGACCCGGAGATCCCGAACAAAGACCGGAGACGGAAAGTCAGCCGCCAGCTCTTCGGCGATTGCTCTCGGATTGCGCTTCAGGATGCGAGCCAGGTGCAGCGCGGCGGGATATGCGAGATCTCCCAACTCCCGGCGCGGTGGAACCTCGACAATTGGCTCGTATTCGACTCCGAAGAGGGTCTCGATTCTGTCGGCCAGCAGGCGCGAGAGCTCGCTCTTGAAGTCGCTCAGCATGGCCAGCGGAGTCTACATCAAGTGGCCCGGGAGTCGGGCTTGATATGATCAGGCGTCTCCTGAACATCGAGGAGAGGATTGCGAATGGCCAAGAAGACCCAAAAGAACCTGATCTCCATCCAACTGAATGGAACCCGTCTCGAGCTCCTGGAGGGAGATATCACCAAGCTCGTTCTGGAAGCGATCGTCAATCCGGCCAACGAGAAGCTCGAACTGGGGACGGGTGTAGCTGGTGCGATTCAAGAGAAGGGTGGTCCTTCGATTCAAAAGGAGTGCGATCGAATTGGCGGGACCGCCGTGGGTACCGCCGTCATTACAGGTGCGGGAGACCTGCCGATCAAGCACGTCATCCATGCCGTCGGTCCGCGTATGGGCGATGGAGACGAGGATCGCAAGCTGGCCTCCGCGGTGCGCGCCTCGCTGGCCCTGGCCGACCGACATGGGCTCAAGTCGATTGCGATTCCCGCCATTTCGACGGGGAATTTCGGATTTCCGGTAAACCGTTGTGCCCGGGTCACACTGACCGAGATCCACCGCTATCTCCAGGGGGGAACGAAGCTCGAGAGAGTCGTGGTCTGCCTCTTCGACAAGGAGACCTTCACGATCTTTCGCAATGAGCTTCGTAGGGGCTTCCGGTAGGGCTCAAGCACCGAACTTCGCCAAGCGCCCTGCGTTGGCGAGAAGTAATCCCATCAATTCACTAGCGGGAAGCGTGCCCAGGTGGCCCAGGGTGGCGACAGCCTCGGTGAACTCCTGGCAGTCGTCCACAAAGCAGACGGGAGAGTGCACCAATAGGGGTACCGGGTGCCAGCTGTGGGCGGCTAGCGGTGCTGGTGTGGAGTGGTCGCCCGTGATGGCCAAGACTGTGGGCTCCAGGGCGAGCAGTTCCGGAAGGGCTGCGTCCACTTGCTCCAGCACCTCGATCTTGGCCTTCAGATTGCCGTCTTCACCGGCCTTGTCGGCCTGCTTGACATGCAGGAAGAAGAAATCGAACCGAGACCAGTTCTCCCTGACCGTGGGGACGATTTCGTGGAAATACTTGCCGCAGGGAACCACTTCCATGCCGCAGGCGCCGGCGACTCCCCTGTAGAGCGGGTAGCCGGCGAAGGCGCCCGCTCGGAGCTTGTAGAGATCGGGGAATTGGGGAAGATGGGGTAGCTGGGCGACCCCCCGTAGCAACACTGTATTCGCCCTCGGCTCGTTTGCGATCACCCCGTTCATCCGGGCGATGATCTTGGCGAGAAGCTCGGCGGTCGGCTCGGCTTCGGGTGTTCTCGGCTGCGGCGCGAGAGGTGGTACTCCAATCTTCTGGGGATCGGTGTCAGCCACATCCGCCGAGTACCCGCCGCCGCGGAGAATCAGCACGAAGCGGTGCTCTTCACCGGCAACGATCTCGACGTTGGCCTCTTCGAACGAGCTCAAGTCCGCCTGCAGTGAATCCACCAACCGCTGGCACTCGGAGGTCGGAATGCGACCGGCACGGCGATCGGTGAGGTTGCCATCGGCGTCCATTGTCGCGAAGTTCCCACGTGCTGCGAGATCCGCCCGACCCATCTTCAGACCGAGCCCCAGGGCCTCCAGAACACCCCGGCCGATATCCGCCTCGGGATCGGTCGGATCGTAGCCGAACAGGGAGAGATGTCCGGGGCCACTGCCGGGTGTGACTCCTGTGGCTACCGGGACGGTTCGACCGAGAGCGGAGCCTCGGGCCAGGGCGTCCATGTTGGGAAGCTCGGCCCGGTCGAGGGCTGTCATGGGCTGATCCGCGCTGCGAATATCGCCGACGCCGTCCAGAACCAGCAGGACAATTCGAGTGTCGTTTTCAATCGCCAGACGAGCCAGCAGGTCGATGTGGTTCATGGCAGGCTCCGAGCTACGGTCGCTTTCGGTGTCGGGTGCGGCGTCAGGACAAAAGGTCAGGCTACAAAGTAGGCCGTGGAACGAATCTGCAAACGGGCGCGAGGATGGAAGCCGCCTCCAGCGAGAGCAAAGGCGCTCTTGGAGGCGAAAACAGGCAGGACCAGCCAACCGTCGAACGAGTTACCCGGTTCGTAGGGTGGTACGACCGGCTCGATCTCCGCCAACTTGTACCAATGCTCCTCTTTGGTGTCGAACCAGCCTCGAACCTCGACATAGGTTCTATCGAGGTCGATGGTGCGGCGATTCGAGGGGTACCAAAGAGACATCAGTAGGCGTGTTTCGTCGAAAGTGCCGGTTGGTAGGTGGCTCCGTCCGTCGACCTGCAGCGGATACCAGAAACTCCCACTGCTATCCGTGGCGAAGATCTCGGGCGTAGGGTCGAAATGGACCTGTTTCGGTTTCGCCTGGGGTGCGCTCATCAGGACTCCTGTCCCCTCGCCAGCCTCAGCGCGCGGGCGATTGTCTGTTGGGTGCCCTGTTCATCGTTGCCGAGCAGAGGAGTGCCTATCCCGAAGGCCGAGGCTCCAGCGGCCCGATAGGCGGGAATCTCTTCGACGGAGAAGCCACCTGCGGCCAGCATCGGTATGTCGTCCAGGGGCCCGCGAATCGCCGCCAGGTAGGCTGCCCCTCCAACGGGTGGCAGGGGATAGACCTTCACGATATCCGCACCCAGGTCGCGTGCTTCGACAATCTCGGTACAGGTGAGGGCTCCGAGGACCAGATAGGCGCCCGCTCGGCGGGCGACCGCGCTCACGACCGAGCTGACATTGGGTGAGACCAGGAACTCGGCACCAGACTCGACTGCCGCTTCGGCGCGTGACAGGTCGGTTACGGTTCCCATGCCGACCCAGGGGGGGCCTGCCTCCGGACGCCCGGCCAGCAACTCGCCGACCAGGTCCAGGGCGCCTGGAACCGAGAAGGTAACCTCGATCAACTCGATCCCATTGGCCAGGAACAGCTCCGCCTGACGCCGGGCTTCGCCTGAGCTGGAGGTGCGAACAACCCCGACGATCGGTGTCTCTGCCAGCGATCTCGCGACCAGCGCTCGAGTGTCTCTTGGCTCACTCATAGGGCGGTGCAGTGTATCACCGTGGATATGGCTGGCGGCTCTTGCCCTTGGACGAGGTCGGTGTTCATGGCTCTCTGGGACTGCGGTCGGAGGGGTCCCTCAGATTGTGGAGGGCGCGGCGACAGATTCCTCTGAGAAGGCTAGCCTCTCGCGGGGTGAGCCCGGCTCTCGCTGATAGCTGACGGAGCTCTCGCGACACTCCTTCAAAGGTGTCGTCACGGGCGAAGCCGATAGCACGCAGGACCTCGGTCGCTTGGGTCATGAGCCCGTTCAGCTGTTCCGCCGGGGCAGCGGGAGGCCGGCTCGGAGGGCGATCGAGGGCCAGTTCTCGTCTTTGGAACAACTCCCAGGTGAGGATCAGAACGGCTTGACTGAGATTCAGTGTCGGTTGCTTCGGCGAGCAGGGTATCTGTACGACCTGGCCGCAGTGAGCCAACTCTTCGTTCGTCAAACCAGACGGTTCGGATCCGAAGACGAGAGCGCTCTGTGCGGAGTCATCCTCTCCGCTCAATGTCTCGGCCAGCTCCCGAGGCGACAAGATCGGGGTTGTTGGCTCGCGGCTGCGAACCGAGCTGGTGCCGACGATTCGCTGGAACGGCTCGAGAGCAAGGCTCAAAGAGTCGGTTATTACGGCCTTGTCGAGGACCTCTCGGGCCCCGACCGCGAATGCGTATGCGACCCGGCCGAGGGTGGTTGCCGGTTGTACGAGGCGGAGGTGCTGGAGTCCCATATTGGCCATGGCGCGAGCTGTGGCGCCGATGTTGCCCTCCTCCTGAGGGCGGACGAGCACGATGGTGGGAGACAACGGACCAGAGCTCATGGTTCGAATCTACCGCGGAGAGCGGCTCCAGGGCGAGTCCGACAGCGCTTGACAGTCCCGTCGACCGAAGTTACCTTGAGCGGCATGGGGCCAACTCCAGTTGGCTCGGGTTGTACGTCTCATCGGCGAAGCTCAACGAGAGGAGAGCCATGACAGAAGGTAAGACCCCGCAGACCTACCTGATATTCACGGGAACGGGCCCGATTCTGGTTCTGTCGACCTATCCAGAGTTGACCGACGAGCGGCTCCTGAAGAAGCTCCGCTACAAGGGCATCAACAAGTTCATCGCCTACGAGGTCGATACGGAGGCGGTGCAGAAGCGGTACCTGGGCTCTTTCGAGGGCATCGCTGGGGATCTGTTGAGCGTCGAGGATATCCGGGTGCTGGACTTCAACGGCCACCAGATCATGGCCAACTTCTCGCTCGACGAACTGGGAGAGCCGATCAAATACAGCGGCTGAGCGAGGCTCAGCCGCTGGGGCCTGACGGCCCTGGGGGTTGAGGCGGCCGGGCGTTCCTTCTAACCGTTTGTTCATCTACCGTAATCGGTTGTCGTGAAGAGGTCCGTCCGGGTGGTCCGCAGGGGGACGGCGTCGGCTACTCAGACTTTGATGGGCGGGCCGCCGCCTTGTCTCGTCATCGCGCGGGATCTCTTGTGCTCTATGAAGGTCCTGGCGCTGCGCTCGACTCGGCACCCCCTGTCGAACCACCCGAACGAACCTCTCGGAACCGACGGTGACAGATCGGCCAAGGGTCTTCTGAGTCGGAGGGGCATGGTCGGGTGAGGCCGCAGACTCAGGAGACCCCTTGGTCGATCCCATGCTCCCGGATACGCATGCAGGACTCGGCGTGGGGACCTCCAGGGGCGCCCCTACATAGGATTCATGACCGTTTGGGCAAGATCAGCCTGGACAGTGCAAGGCCACGTTCGTAGTCTTGAAGCGGCCGGACCCGTGCCGGCTGCCTCAACCCCCCAAGCCCTCAGGACCCCAGTCGACCAGACTGGGTCCGAAAATCGAGGATGTCGTAGGACAGTTGCTGGAACAGGGA